>JBOHKZ010000540.1:0-3473 GCA_050729355.1 Phenylobacterium sp.
TCGGCCGCGTGGGGGTCGGCGGACCTGGGTCGCCTTCGCCGGCCGGCGGCCTGATGCGCGGCGCCAACTCCACCCAGCTGAACGGGCATCCGTTTCCGCAGGACCTCGCCCGCGTGCTGGGCCGCGAGGTCCGCTACGCCAACGACGCCAACTGCCTGGCCTTGTCGGAGGCCACCGATGGCGCGGCCGCCGACGGCCGGGTGGTGTTCGCCGCTATCCTCGGCACCGGGGTCGGCGCAGGCATCGCGGTCGATCGCCAGATCCTCGCGGGCCGCAACGGCTTCGCCGGCGAATGGGGCCATGCGCCCCTGCCCTGGCAGACCGCCAGCGAGTACCCCGGCCCGACCTGCTGGTGCGGCCGGCAAGGCTGCATGGAGCTCTGGGTCTCCGGCCCCGCCTTCGCCCGCGACGCCGAACAGCCTGCCGAGGCGGCCATCGAGGCCGCCCGCCGCGGCGACGCCCAGGCGGGCGAGGTGCTCGACCGATACATCCACCGGCTGGCGCGGGGCCTGGCCGTGGTCTGCGACGTGCTCGATCCCGACGTCATCGTGCTGGGCGGCGGCATGAGCAACGTCGGTGAACTGTACGAACGCCTCCCAGCCGCCATCGCGCCGCATGTGTTCTCGGATGTCTTCGAGACGCCGATACGCCAGGCCTTGCACGGGGATTCGTCCGGTGTGCGGGGCGCGGCCTGGCTCTGGCCGCTGGAGCCCGGGCCGTGAAGGCGCTCTGCCGCGACTGCTTCTGGCAGGGCGATGCGCCGATGCGCCGCTGCCCGGCCTGCGCCTCGCCGCGCATCGTGGCGCACGACGAACTGGCCAGCCTCGCCATCGCCCACATGGACTGCGACGCCTTCTACGCTTCGGTGGAAAAACGCGACCGGCCGGAGTTGCGCGACAGGGCGGTGATCGTCGGCGGTGGCAAGCGCGGGGTGGTGACCACCTGCTGTTACATCGCCCGCATCAAGGGCGTGCGCTCGGCCATGCCGATGTTCAAGGCGCTCAAGGCCTGCCCGGAGGCGGTGGTCATCAAGCCCGACTTCACCAAGTACCGCGCCGAGAGCAAACGCATCCTGGGCCTGGCCGGCGAGCTGACGCCACTGATCCAGAACCTGTCGCTGGACGAGGCGTGGATGGACCTTTCCGGCACCGAGCGCCTGCACGGCGCGCCACCGGCGGTCACCCTCGCCCGGCTGCAGGCGCGGATCGAGGCCGAGACCGGGCTCACCGTCTCCATCGGCCTGGCGCACAACAAGTTCCTGGCGAAGGTCGCCTCCGACCTCGACAAGCCGCGCGGCTTTTCGGTGATCGGTTCGGAGGCCCAGGCGTTCCTGGCGCCCAAACCCGTGGGCATCCTGCCGGGCGTCGGACCGGCCATGGTCGCCTCGCTGGAGAAGGCCGGCCTGCGCACGGTGGGCGACCTGGCCCGTGTCGACGTCAAGCAGCTCGCCGAGCGGTTCGGCTCGCACGGCCTGCGCCTCTCGGCGCTGGCCCACGGCCGCGACAGCCGCGCGGTCAACCCGAGCGAGGAGCGCAAGGGCATCAGCGCCGAGACAACCTTCCTTGAGGACCTCAGCGCGCTTTCCGAGCTCGAGGACGTGCTGGCGGAGCTCTGCGAGAAGGTGGCCCGCCACGCCCGCGCCGACGGACACGCCGGCCGCGTCGTGACCCTGAAGCTGCGCACCACCGATTTTAGGATTGTGACCCGACGCCGCACCATCGCGGTCCCGACCCAGACCGCCAAGACCCTGTTCGCCGTCGGCCGCGAATTGCTGGCGAAGGAGGCGACCGGCCGTCCCTACCGCCTTATCGGCATCGGAATCGCCGATCTGGTGGAAGCCGGCGCAGTGGAGGACGACTTCTTCGGCGGCGACGAACGGCGCGCGCTGGCCGGCGAAAAGACCCTCGACGCCATCCGGGCAAGGTTTGGCGCGGGCGCGGTCACCTCGGGGCGTATTTTTCGGGCAAAGGGCGCCAAACCGGACGCCTGATGGCGATTTGCGGGGGTTAGCGGCCGTTTATTTTCGCCCTACGTGTGCTTTCGCTTGGCGCCGCGGCGATTCGACCCTTCCAAATGGGGATGATTTCCATATCTAATCGAACGAAGGCATCGCACCAGCGGCGCCAGGAGATTACGTTCGATGGCCGAACGGAAAGAAAGTGACCAGGACACCGGCATCCGGTCGGCAGTGGTCACTCAGACAAAGCCGAAGACTCAAAAGCCCTCGATGTATCGGGTGCTGATCTTGAACGACGACTACACGCCAATGGAGTTCGTCGTCTATGTGCTTGAGCAATTCTTCAATAAGTCGCGCGAAGATGCGACTCGCATAATGCTCCACGTCCATCAACACGGCGTGGGCGTCTGCGGAGTGTTCACCTACGAAGTGGCGGAAACAAAAGTAGCCCAGGTCGTTGATACGGCGCGGCGGCATCAGCACCCGCTGCAGTGCACCATGGAAAAGGATTGAGGCCACTTGCCTTCATTTTCGCGCCAGCTCGAAGAGTCCCTTCATCGCGCCGTCGCCTACGCTAACCAGCGCAAGCACGAGTACGCGACCCTTGAGCACCTGCTGCTCTCCCTTGTCGACGACGAGGATGCGGCCGGTGTGATGCGCGCCTGCGACGTCGAGCTCAGCTCGCTTCGCACCACGCTCACCAACTATGTCGACAACGAGCTCCGCTCGCTGGTGGTCGACGACGGCGAGGACGCCAAGCCCACAGCGGGCTTCCAGCGCGTGATCCAGCGCGCAGTGATCCATGTCCAGTCGTCAGGCCGCGAGGAGGTCACCGGCGCGAACGTGCTGGTCGCCATCTTCTCCGAGCGCGAGAGCCACGCCGCCTACTTCCTGCAAGAGCAGGACATGACCCGCTACGACGCGGTGAACTACATCGCCCACGGCATCGCCAAGAAGGCCGGCGCCACGGAGTCCAAGCCCGTGAAGGGCGCGGAAGACGAGGACAAGCCCACCGTCAAAACCGGCGGCGAGGCGCTTGAAGCCTACTGCGTGAACCTCAACGAGAAGGCCAAGCAGGGTAAGGTCGACCCGCTGATCGGGCGCTCGAGCGAGGTCGAACGCTGCATCCAGATCCTCTGCCGGCGGACCAAGAACAACCCGCTGCTGGTGGGCGATCCCGGCGTCGGCAAGACCGCCATCGCCGAGGGCCTGGCGCGCAAGATCATCAACAAGCAGGTCCCCGAGGTCCTGGCCGGCGCCACCATCTTCTCGCTCGACATGGGCGCGCTGCTGGCCGGCACCCGCTATCGCGGCGACTTCGAAGAGCGCGTGAAGCAGGTCGTCAAGGAACTCGAGAACCATCCTGACGCGGTCCTGTTCATCGACGAGATCCATACGGTGATCGGCGCCGGCGCGACCAGCGGCGGGGCGATGGACGCCTCCAACCTGCTGAAGCCGGCTCTGGCTTCCGGCACCCTGCGGTGCATGGGCTCGACCACGTACAAGGAATTCCGAC
>JBOHKZ010000541.1:0-4910 GCA_050729355.1 Phenylobacterium sp.
GCTGGAACCGGGTGTGGCCGCCGCCGATCAGCGGCAGGAACGGCGAGGTCTGCGCCATGGCGGCGAAGCGGTTGAAGAAGCTGTCGCCCGGGCCGAACACGATCGAGGGCCGGATCACCACGGCGTCCGGATAGATCTCGCGGACCGCGGCCTCGCCTTCGGCCTTGGTGCGCGCGTACTTGGACTCCGACTGGGCGTCCGCGCCCAGCGCCGACACCTGCACCAGGCGCGTGACGCCCTCGGCCCTGGCGGCCGCGGCGACGTTGTGGGCGCCCATGACGTGGACGGCCTGGAAGCCCTGGCGGCCGGTCTCGCGCATCACCGCCACCAGGTTCACGCAGGCCTGCGCGCCCTGCAGCGCCCGGCGCAGCGAGGCCTCGTTGCGGACATTGGCCTGGACGATGTCGATCTGGCCGACGTCGCCGTGCAGCCGCATGGCGTGGGCGAGGTTCGGATTGCGCACCGCCACGCGGATCCGCCAGCCGGCCTTGGCCAGTTGCCGCACGACCTGCGCGCCGACGAAGCCTGATCCGCCGAAAACGGTGACGAGGTTCTGCATGGGTTGGAGCTTGCTACTGCCTAAGTCCGGAGCCCTGCCGATAGACGATGCGGCGGCGCGCCGCAATGCATGCTCCCCTTAGGGGGAGCTCCCGCGAAGCGGGTGAGGGGGTTGCAGCCCACGGCCCATGCTCCCCGGATGGAACCCCCTCCGGTCCTTCGGACCACCTCCCCCTGATCGCCCGATTCATGGGCTGGGGGAGGATGCCGTTGACCGCGCGGGGTCGGACCTTTAAGGGAACCGGCTCGCGCGATCCGACGGGTCGGGCCCAGGTGGCGGAATTGGTAGACGCGCTGGCTTCAGGTGCCAGTGGCTTAACGGCCGTGAAGGTTCGAGTCCTTTCCTGGGCACCACCCGCGGGTCGCGCGATTTTCGCCCCGGCTTCCAGCGAGCGGGGCGCTGCAAAAACCCGACAACATTTCCTGGTCACGCTTCGCCTCTCTATATTGGGCGGACGAGACTCATCCGTCGGAGCGAGTGAAGCCAAGTGACGACCTTCCTGCACGACGGGGACCTGCCCGCCGACGCCCTCGCCGGGGCCTCCGCGGTGGCCATCGATTCGGAGACCATGGGCCTTCGGCTCGGGCGCGACCCGCTATGCGTGGTCCAGCTCTCCGACGGAAACGGCGACGCCCATGTGGTGCAGCTCGACCGCTCCACCTATGACGCGCCGAACCTGAAGCGGCTGCTGACCGATCCGGCCGTCACCAAGATTTTTCACTTCGGCCGCTTCGATATCGCCATGTTCTGGCTTCACCTTGGCGTGGTGACCGCCCCCGTCTACTGCACCAAGATCGCCTCCAAGCTGGCCCGGACCTACACCGACCGCCACGGCCTGAAGGACGTCACCAAGGAGCTGATCGGCATCGATCTCTCCAAGGCGCAGCAGAGTTCCGACTGGGGCCAGGCCAAGCTCAGCGACGAGCAGGTGGCCTATGCGGCCTCCGACGTCCTGCACCTGCACGCGCTGCGCACGCGGCTCGACGAGATGCTGGTGCGCGAGGGCCGCGACGGGCTGGCCAGGGCCTGCTTCGAGTTCCTGCCGCATCGGGCGATGCTCGACGTCGCCGGCTGGGAAGACGTCGACATCTTCGCCCACGCCTGATCAGCCCGCATGGCCGTGACGGTTTCCCACTATCCGCCGTTGAAGACGTCCACGCAGGTGGCGTCCATCCGGCGCTGGAAGCGGCGTTCGCGGCTGATCAAGGGGCTGCGGATCCTGCTGCCGGCCCTGATCTTCCTGACGCTGGCGGCGCTGGCCGCCACGGTCGCCTACAACACCCTGACCCGCGATCCCGCGGCCCCGTCCTCTTCGGACCAGCCGATCCGCCTGGTGAACCCCCGATTCGTCGGCCGCGACGACCGGGGCAGGGCCTTCGTGCTCACCGCGGCCTCGGCGACCCGCGACCCGCGGGACTACCAGCGCGTGTTGCTCGACAAGCCGGCCCTGGTGCTCGACGAGGAGGGACCGGACCCCCTGCGGATCACCGGCGGCGCCGGCGTCTACCACGAGGGCAACCGTAAGTTGGAGGTCTCCGGCGGGGTGCATCTCTCCGGCGCGAAGGCGGCCTTCGAGACGGCCGAGTCGCTGTTCGACACCAAGACCGGCGAACTGGTCGGTTCAGGTCCTATTCAGGGCTCAGGGTCGCTTGGAGAAATCACCGCGAAGTCCTATGGCGTTTACGACAAGGGCGATCGCATGGTCTTCAAGGGCGGCGTTCACACGCGCTTGGATAAGCAATGAGGCTGGTAGCGGTAATGAAGAGCCTGACTGGGATCACGTTCGCTGCGGCGGCGCTGTTCGCCGCACAACCGGCTGCGGCGCAGCTGGCGGCGAATTCCGACGCTCCCGTCGACATCACCGCCGATGAGCTGGAAGTCGTGCAGGGCCAGTGCGCCTCGGTCTGGAAAGGCTCGGCCGAAGCTCTACAGGACACATCGCGGCTGCGCGCCGACGTCCTGCGGGCCTTCTTCGTGCCCAAGCCGAAGGCCGCGACGCCCGCGCCGGCGGCCGGGGCCGCGCCGGCCTCGAGCTCGGCCTGCGGCGACCTCCTGCGCATGGAAGCCGAGGGGTCGGTCTACTATGTGACCCCGGAGCAGCGGGTGCGCTCCAACAAGGCGGTCTATGAAGCCAACACCGACACCATCACCATGACCGGCGACGTCGTGGCCGTGCAGGGCCAGAACGTGCTGCGCGGCGACAGGATGGTGTTCAACACCAAGACCGGCCAGGGCCAGGTGATGGGCGGCGGCAAGGGCAGCAAGAGCCGGCCGCGCGGCGTCTTCTATCCCAAGCAGGACGACGCCAACGCCGCGGCGGCGGGGACCCCGGCCAAGGCCGCCCCGTCCAAAGCCCCGAAGAGCAAATAGGTTTGCGTAGCAGCAGGTGACCCTTTTGAAACAGGAACGCATAGCGGCCCTGGGCGGCCAGGTCGGCGACGGCCTGGTCGTGGACAACATCGGCAAGTCGTTCCGCGGCCGGCCGGTGGTGAAGGGCGTCTCGCTGCACCTGGCGCGGGGCGAGGTGGCGGGTCTGCTGGGCCCCAACGGCGCCGGCAAGACGACTTGCTTCTACATGATCACCGGGCTGATCCCGGCCGACTACGGCGCGATCTACCTCGACGGCGAGAACATCACCGCCCAGCCGATGTACCAGCGCGCGCGGATGGGCGTGGGCTACCTGCCGCAGGAGACCTCGATCTTCCGCGGCATGACCGTGGGCGAGAACGTCATGGCGGTGGTGGAGTTGCGCGAGCGCGACCGCCGCAAGGCCCGCGCCATGGTCACCGAACTGTTGGAAGAGCTGCACATCGAGCATCTGCGCAACGCCCCGGCGATCTCGCTCTCGGGCGGCGAGCGGCGGCGCGTGGAAATCGCCCGGGCGCTGGCGTCCGAGCCGTCGTTCATGCTGCTGGATGAGCCGTTCGCCGGCATCGATCCGCTTGCGATCGCCGATATCCGCGAGGTGATCTCCTACCTCAAGAAGCGCGGCATCGGCATACTGATCACCGACCACAACGTCCGCGAGACCCTGGACATCATCGACCGCGCCTCGATCATCCACGCTGGCGAGGTGCTGTTTGAAGGCACCCCCGACCAGATCGTCGACGATCCCGAGGTGCGCCGCGTCTATCTGGGCGACCGCTTCACCTGACGACCTGAACCGGGGGGTTCCATGAGCCACGCATCACGCCGCACCATCCTCGCCGGCGCGTTCGCGCTGGCCTGCGCCGCGCCCGCCGCCCGGGCCGCCGACAAGCTGGTCGACCCGAAGAAGGTGTTCTCCTACCTCGACGCCTACATGAAGCTGCCGGCCGCCGAGCGCAGCCGGTTCAAGATCAACTACTACCTGCACATCGGGCCGCAGCCGCTGACCGCGCCGGTCTGGTTGGTGGAAGGCGCCAAGCGCACCCCGATCCCGCTGCGCGCCGACGGCCGGGTGGAACGCCTGCCGACGCTCGCCCAGCTCGACTCGGCCAAGCTGCAGTTCGGCGTCGACGAGGGGACCAAGCTCGGCTGCACCGTCGGGATCGAGACCATGGCGCCGCCCGCCGTCGAAATGGACGCCCGCGAGGTCGCCCTGTCCCTCACCCAGGCCGCCGCCGGCGTCCGCAAGGCGGCCGGGATCATGGCCATGGCCATGCCCAAGCTCAGCCAGGTGTCCTTCCCCGGCGCCCCCTCCGGCGAGATCGTCATGGCCGACGGCAAGCGTGCGCCCATGCCGTTGCTGAAAGGCGTCCCCAGCTTCAACCCGACCGATTTCCCCGCGGCCAGGACCCTGCGGTTCCCCAAGGCGCCCGTGAAGACCGATATGGGCTGAGGGTCGCTGGCCTCAGACCTTGCCCGCGGCGTGCAGCAGCGCCAGTTGCCGATAGACCTCCGTCGAGCCCTTCCCGCGCCCGCGCAACATCACCCAAAGCTGTTTCAGCGTCAGGTCCGTCTTATGGATCTGGTCGGAGTGCGCGTAGGCCACGGAGCCTGAAGACATCTCCGGCGCCCCCGGCAGGTAGACCGCATGCCAGTCGCCCTCGGCTTCCAGCAGCAGGCCAAGCGCCCAGCCGGCGTCGGTCGGCACCAGGACGACCGGCATCTCAACCACGGTCTCGTCCGACCCCATGTTCCGCGCCACGCCCTGGATCAGGCTGAACTGCGGCAGCGTCGCCGAGACCCCGTCCTGGATCCAGGTCAGCGCGGACTGGCCGGCCTTGGTGCGGGCGAACAGGCCGGCGAGGAAGGCGGCAAGCACGAGCGCAAGCACCGTGACGAGGGTGCTGACCGCGACCCCGCCAACGCTCTCCACGCCCAGCGCCGTGGCGATCGGTTCGGTCAGGCCCCCCATCAGCCCGAAGAC
>JBOHKZ010000542.1:0-9087 GCA_050729355.1 Phenylobacterium sp.
CCGCAGGCCTTCGCAGGCCTTCGCGCCAACCATCCCCCGGTGCGCCGGCCCGACCGCACGCTGGCGGTCGCCGACCACAATGTGCCCACCGAGGGCCAGGCCCTGGGCGTCGCCGCCGTCGCCGACGAAGAGGCGCGCCTGCAGCTCCAGACCCTGGAGCGCAACGTGAAGGACTACGGGATCGAGTTCTTCCCGATGGGCGACATCAGGAACGGCATCGTTCACGTGGTCGGCCCCGAGCAGGGTCGCACCCAGCCCGGCATGACCATCGTCTGCGGCGACAGCCACACCTCGACCCACGGCGCCTTCGGAGCGCTGGCCCACGGCATCGGCACCTCGGAAGTCGAGCACGTGCTGGCCACCCAGACGCTGCGCCAGAAGAAGGCCAAGAACTTCAGGGTGAACATCGAGGGCGAACCGATCCCCGGCGTCGGCGCCAAGGATTTCGCGCTCGCGGTGATCGGCGAGATCGGTACGGCCGGGGGCACCGGCTACGTCATCGAATACGCCGGCTCGGCGATCCGCGCGCTTTCGATGGAAGGGCGCATGACGCTCTGCAACCTGACCATCGAGGCCGGCGCGCGCGCGGGCCTGGTGGCGCCCGACGAGACCACCTTCGAATACCTCAAGGGCCGGCCGGCGACGCCGAAGGGCGGGGCCTGGGAAATGGCGCTGCCGTACTGGAAGGGCTTCTTCTCCGACGAGGATGCGGTCTGGGATCGCGAGATCACCATCGACGCCGCCAAGATCGCGCCGCTGGTCACCTGGGGCACCAGCCCCGAGGACGTGCTGGCGATCACCGACCGCGTGCCCGATCCGGAGAGCTTCGAGACCCCCGGCAAGCGCGCCTCGGCGGTGCAGGCGCTGGAGTACATGGGCCTTTCCGCGGGCCAGCCGATCACCGAGGCCAAGGTCGACGTGGTGTTCATCGGCTCCTGCACGAACAGCCGCATCGAGGACCTGCGCGCCGCCGCCAAGATCGTCGAGGGCCGCACCGTCGCCCCGCACGTGCGGGCCATGGTCGTGCCGGGCTCCGGCCTCGTCCGCGCCCAGGCCGAGCACGAGGGGCTGGACGAGATCTTCCTGGCCGCCGGCTTCGAATGGCGTGAACCGGGCTGCTCGATGTGCCTGGCGATGAACCCCGACAAGGTGCCGCCCGGCCAGCGCTGCGCGTCCACCTCCAACCGCAACTTCGAGGGCCGCCAGGGCCGCGGCGGACGCACCCATCTGATGAGCCCGGTCATGGCCGCCGCCGCCGCCATCGCCGGCCACATCGCCGACGTCCGGGACTACCTGTGATCACGGCCCTCGACCACGTGGCCATCGCGGTCGAGGACTTCGAGGCCGCCGTCGACGGCTATCGGCGGTTGCTGGGCCGGGAGCCGGACCTCGAGCCTGGCGGCGGGGCCAAGCGGGCCTGGTTCCGGTTTTCCAACATGGCGCTGGAGATCATCGCGCCCGATGGCCCCGGTCCCGCGGGCGACCGGCTCCGGGCGCAACTCGCGGCTCATGGCGAGGGGCTGTGGCTGATGGCGTTCGCCGTCGAAAACCTGCAGGCGGCGGCCCAGCTCATCACCCGCCGCGGCCTGCCCGTGGAGGTGCTGGCCGACCGGCCGATCGCGCGCGCCGAAGCCGCCGGACTGCGGCTCGTCCTGCTGGAGGCCGGCAAGGCTGCTCCATCACCCGCGACGGCCGAGGGTGCGGTGGAAAAGCTGGATCACGTGGTCGTCCGCACGCCCAACGCCGACCGCGCCGTCGCCAACTTCGGCGGTCGCCTGGGCCTCGACCTGCGCCTCGATCGCGCCAACGAAGGCTGGGGCGCGCGGCAATTGTTCTTCAAGGCCGGCGACACGGTGATCGAGTTCGGCGCCAGCCTGAAGGCGCCTGTCACCGACGAGCCCGACAGCTTCGGCGGGCTCGCCTGGCGCATGGAAGACGGCGAGGCGACCCATGCCCGTCTCGCCGCCGCCGGCTTCAACGTCTCGGAGCTGCGCACCGGCCGCAAGCCGGGCACCCACGTCTTCACCGTCCGCGACGCCCCCGGCGGCGTGCCGACGATCCTGCTGAGCGCTGAACCCGCGCCGGAGCCCGCCTGATGCAAGCCTTTACCCGACTGGACGCCAAGGTCGCGCCGCTGCCGGTCGCGAACATCGACACCGACCAGATCATCCCCAAGCAGTTCCTGAAGACAGTCGAGCGCGAGGGCCTGGCCAAGGGCCTCTTCTACGACCTGCGCTTCGACGGCGAGGGCAAGGCCAAGCCGGACTTCGTGCTCAATCGCCCGGAGTACAAAGGCGCCGGCGTGCTGGTGGCCGGCGACAACTTCGGCTGCGGGTCAAGCCGCGAGCACGCGCCCTGGGCGCTGATGGACTTCGGGATCCGCTGCGTGGTCTCCACCAGCTTCGCGGACATCTTCTACAACAACTGCTTCCAGAACGGCCTCTTGCCCGTGGTCCTGAAGGCCGACGAAGTGCAGGCGCTGATGGACGAGGCCAAGGGCGGCAACCACCTGGTCACCGTCGACCTGGAAGCCCAGACCGTCGTCTCGCCGTCGGGCAAGACCTTCACCTTCGACATCGATCCGCAGCGCAAGGAGAAGATGCTGAAGGGCCTCGACGCCATCGGCGAGACCTTGCAGGCCGCGACCGACATCGACGTCTATGAAATGAAGCAGGCGCTGGCCAAGCCCTGGCTGGAAGACGCATGACCCTGGTCATCGCGGGCACGGTGCGGGTCCCGCCGGAGAACCTCGAGCGGTTCAAGCCGCATATGCAGGCGATGCTCACCGCCAGCCGCGCCGAAGATGGCTGCCTGGAATATTCCTACGCGGAGGACGTGGCCGTTCCGGGCCTCATCCGCGTGTTCGAAACCTGGCGCGACCAGGCGGCGCTCGACGCGCATTTCCAGACCGCCCACATGGCGACCTGGCGCAGCCATTGGCCGGAGTTCCAGGTCTCCGACCGCCAGCTCAAGCTCTACGAGATCGCCGCCGAACGGACGCTCTAGGGCTCCGTCCGGCGGCGGCGTCGCGTCAGTGCGGCTCAGGTGTCGAGGTGGTCGTGGTCGTTCCGGCGTCCGCCGGCGGATGCTTTTTCTTCTTCGCCTTCGTGTCCGTCGCGGCGGCGGCCTTGGCCGAGGCGTCCGAGCTCATGCTCGACGCCGTGGTCGCGGCCTTGTCCTTGGCGGCGTCCGCGCCGTGCTTCATCGCCGCGCTGGCCGGGTCTGCCGGCTTGCTGGTGGTCTGGGAAGTCGCGGCGCCGGCGAGTGCGAGGCTGGCGCCGAGGGCGGTCACCGCCATCAGGATAGTGCGCATCGGGATTACTCCTTTTGCGGCCCGGAAGACCGGACACTTGGGTGATGCCCCCCTTGCCTCCTGGGACCTTCCAATCACATCGTGGTGAAAAGGGGGCGCCGACAGGTCTTCCCCCGAAGGGCGCCTTCCCCTACGAGGTCGCCGACACCTTTCTTGGGGGCCCAGCATGACCGACCTTCTCCTTCTGCCCGGCGACGGCATTGGACCCGAGGTGACGGCGCAGGTGCGTCGGGTCGCCGGCAAGATCGCGCCCAACCTGACGCTCGACGAGCGGCCTTTCGGCGGGACCAGCTTCGACCAGCACGGCGCCCCGCTGACCGACGAGACCCTCGCCGCCGCCAAGGCCGCCAAGGCCGTGCTGATGGGCGCCGTCGGCGGGCCCCAGTGGAAAGACGCCCCGCGCGACAAGCGCCCCGAGGCCGGGCTGCTCGGCCTGCGCGCCGGCATGGGCGTGTTCGCCAACCTGCGCCCCGCGCTGTGCTTCCAACCGCTGGCCGACGCCTCGAGCCTCAAGCGCTCGGTGGTCGAGGGCCTCGACTTCATGATCGTGCGAGAGCTGACCGGCGGCATCTACTTCGGCTCGCCGCGCTTTATCGAGACGCTGCCGGACGGGAGCAAGCGCGCCGTGGACACCCAGGTCTACACCACCATGGAGATCGAGCGGGTGGCGCGGGTGGCTTTCGAGCTGGCGCGCGGCCGGCGCAACAAGGTGACCAGCGCCGATAAGTCCAACGTGATGGATTCGGGGCTGCTCTGGCGCGAGGTCGTCACCGACCTGCACAAGCGCGAGTTCTCCGACGTCACGCTGGAGCACATCCTGGCCGACAACGCGGCCATGCAGATCGTCAAGAACCCCAAGCAGTTCGACGTCATGGTCACCGACAACCTGTTCGGCGACATCCTCTCCGACGCCGCGGCCCAGCTCACCGGCTCGCTCGGCATGCTGCCCTCGGCGGCGCTGGGCCTGCCCGGGACGCCCGGCCTCTATGAGCCGATCCATGGCTCGGCGCCCGACATCGCCGGCAAGGGGATCGCCAATCCGCTGGCCGCCATCCTGTCTTTCGAGATGGCGCTGCGCTGGTCCCTGGACCGCGCCGACCTGGCCGACAAGCTGTTCGCCGCCGTCAACCGGGCGCTGGAAAAGGGCGCGCGCACCCCGGACCTGGGCGGCGCCATGACCACCGCCCAGATGGGCGACGCGGTGCTGGCCGAGCTTTAAGACGGATCGATATTCAAACCCTTCGCGATCTGCTGCCCTCTCCTCCCCCTACGGGTGAGGAGAGGGTGCAGCGCTGGCTACGACAAACGTGGCCTACAGCACGAGCCGCCAGGTCTCGCTGACCTCCTCGGCGCCGAACTCATCGTGGGTCCAGGTGCGTTCGATCTGGAAGCCGGCGGCGGCGTAAATCCCGCGCGCGGCCACGAGGACGGCGTGGGTCCAGAGCACCATCTCGCGGTAGCCGGACGCGCGGGCGAAGGCGATGCACTCGTGCACCAGCCGGCGTCCGAGACCCGTGCCCCGGGCTGACGGCTCCAGCAGCAGCAGCCGCAACCGCGCGACGCCCGGATCGTCCCCTTCGGCGTCCGGCACCAGGAAGACGCAGCCGATCCGCTCGCCCTCACGCTCGGCGATCCAGCAGCGGGCGCGCGCCGGATCGTGGTTGTCCAGGAAGTCGGCGACGATGTGCGCGGTGACGGCTTCGATCTTTTCGCCCCAGCCGTATTCGCGGCCATAAACTGTGGCGTGGCGCTCGACGACCCAGCCCATGTCGCCGGGGCGGTGGCCGCGCAGGGTGACGGGTCCGGGCGCCGGCGCGCCCAGCAGCGCCTCGACCTCGGCGAGCGCGCCGGTCAACCGGCTGCGGGCGGGGGCGGAAAGCCCGCCGATCAGGCCCTCGACCATTTCGGCGGACTTGCGGTCGAAGGGCGCGAACACATCCTGGCCGTGCGGCGTGAGCCGTAGGAGCGCGCTGCGGCCGTCCGTGACCGAGCGCTCGCGGGCGACGATCCCGTCGCGCTCCAGTCGGCTGACGATGCGGCTGAGGTAGCCGGCGTCGAGGCCGGTGATCTCGCCGATCCGCTTGGCGGTAATCCCCTCGCCGTTGGCGATCTCGTAGAGCACCTGCCCCTCGGCGAGGGTGTAGCTGGTGCCCAGGTAGCCCCGGTCCAGCACCCCGATGGCGCGGGTGTAGAAGCGGTTGAACCGGCGGACGGCGGCGATGGGATCGGCAACGCTCATGTCACAAGTCTCCTTGCGCCCAAGGATGTCGAGTTATTTGACGGAGTCAACTATCTCACGGACAGCGGCGAGTGTCCGGGCGACGTCGGCTTCGGTCGTGCGCCAGTTGCAGGCGCTGATCCGCATGGCCCTGCGGCCGCGCCACGTGACCCCGCCGAAGAAGGCTTCGCCGGTGGCGTTGATGGCGGCGATGACCGCGTCGGTGCGGCGGTCGTCGCCAAACCGCACCAGGCCCTGGTTCAGGCCGGAAGCGGCGATCAGCTCGGCGCCCGGCATGGCGCCGATCCCAACCGCGATCGCGTGGGCGTGACGGCTGGTGCGCTCGACCAACTCGGCGACGCCTTCGCGGCCCAGCTCGCGCAAGGCGGCGTAGACGGCGAACCCGCGGGCGCGACGGGAGAACTCCGGGTTCCAGTCGATAGGGTCCCGCGCCGCGCCGCCGGCCGGCAGATAGCTGGTGGAGAGCGTCATCGCCGCCCGGTGCGCCTCGGCGTCGCGGACGAAGGCCAAGCCTGAGTCATAGGGGACGTTCAGGTACTTGTGGCTGTCGGTGGTCCAGCTGTCGCAGAGCTCCAGCCCGCGGGCCAGATCGCGATGCTTCGGGCTGGCCTTCGCCCAGAGCCCGAAGGCGCCGTCCACGTGCACCCAGGCCCCCGCCGCCCGCGCGATGGGCGCGAGTTCCTCGAAGGGATCGAAGGCGGCGAGGTTCAATTCGCCCGCCTGCAGGACGACGATCGCCGGATCGGGCGAGGCGGCCAGCGCCGCACGCAGGACCTCGGGCCGCACCCGGCCGCTGTCATCGACCTGCAACGGCTGGATGGCGTCCAGGCCGATGCCGACAAAGCGCACCGCGCGGTCCACCGAGCCATGGCGGTCGGCGTTGGCCAGCACCCGGATCGGCGGCGCGCCGGAGAGGCCCTTGCGCTCCACGTCCCAGCCTCGGTCGCGCAGCACCGCGTGGCGCGCGGCGGCCAGGCAGGTCATGTGCGCCATCTGCGTGCCGGTGACGAAGCCGACGCTGGTCCCGGCCGGCAGCTCGAAGAGCTCGGTCAGCCAGCCCGCCGCCACCTCTTCCACCACCGAGGCCGCAGGCGCGCAGGCATGAATGCCGGTGTTCTGGTCCCAGACCGTGGTCAGCCAGTCTGCGGCCATGGCCGCCGGCGTCCCGCCGCCGATCACCCAGCCGAAGAACCGCCCGCCCTGCGAGCCCAGGATCCCCGCGTCGGCGTCGGCGACCAGCTCGTCGATCACCTGGGTCGCGGGGACGCCGCGATCGGCCAGCGGACGGGCCAGGCGCGCGCGCAGCTCGGCCAGCGAGGCGGTCGTGGCCACCGATCGGGCGTCGAGGCTCTCCAGGAAGGCGAAGGCATGTTCGGCGGCGCGCTCCAGGGCGTCGCGCTCGGACGTGTCTGTTGGCATGGGCCCTCCTGTTCCGGACGTGAAGCCGCCATGTCCTCAAGTCAATCGAGGCTTGCGCGGGAAACGGCCATCGTTCAGCGATGTGACGCTCAACCCACGGAGGGCGCCATGCCGTCATACTGGCTCGTGAAGTCCGAGCCCGCCAAATACGCCTTCGCCGACCTCGTGCGCGACGGAAAGACTGTCTGGGACGGCGTGCGAAACTTCGCCGCCGCGCAGCACCTGAAGGCGATGAAGGTCGGGGATGAGGTGTTCTACTACCACTCGCAGGAAGGCCTGGCGGTGGTCGGCGTGGCGAAGGTGGTCAAGGAAGCCTTCCCGGATGCGTCGGACCCGACCGGGCGCTTCGTGGCCGTCGAGCTGGCCCCGATCCGCGAGCTGAGACGCCCCGTCACCCTGGCCGAGATGAAGGCCGATCCCGCCCTCTCCGCCCTTGAGATGATCCGCCAGGGGCGCCTCTCGGTGTCGCCGGTGCGGCCCGACGAGTGGAAGGAAATCCTGAAGATGGCCGGCGGGTAGATTTCCCCTAATCCCCTGTCATTCAATAGGATTTACCGAACGCTGTTGTCTCAAATCCCACCGGGGCTATAACCGCGCCCGAAAATGGGGAGGCCGAGACGATGACCACGCTGGAACGCGCGCCGACGCGCGATGTGCGGACGCCTGTGATGGAGAGCGCCCGCTGGGACGGTTTCGCCATCCGCCCCGACGACATCGTCATCGCCACCTACCCCAAGTGCGGCACGACCTGGACCCAGCGCGTCGTCGATCTGCTGGTGTTCCAGGACCCCGCGCCGCGGGCGATCATGGACACGGCGGTCTGGCTCGACTCGCGGATCTTCGCGACGCGCGAAGAGGATGTGGCGACCCTGGAGGCCCAGAAGCACCGGCGGTTCATCAAGAGCCACCTGCCGTTCGATGCGCTCCCGATCTACGACACCGTGAAATACATCCACGTGGCCCGCGACGGCCGCGACGCCTTCCTCTCCTGGCACAACCACGAGAGCGGCTTCACCCCGGAAGCGAAGATGCGGGTCGGCGCGATCGTCATGAGCGACCCGGCGCTGGCCCCGATGATGGCCAACGGCCCGCCCCCCACGATCGACCCTGACCCGCAGGTCTATTTCCAGACCTGGATCGCGAACGCCGAGGAGGCGCCCCGCACTGGCCCCGGCGTCGAGCTCTCCTATTTCGACTTCGAGAACACCTACTGGGCGGAGCGTGGGCGCAAGAACCTGCTGTTCGTCCACTACAACGACATGAAGGCCGACCTGGTGGGCGAGATGCGCCGGATCTCCGAATTCCTGGAGATCGACACGCCGCCCGACCGGCTGGCGACGCTCGCCAAGGCCGCGGAGTTCGACAGCATGAAGGCCAGCGGCCAGGCGCTGCTGCCGAAGCTCGGCCAGTACTTCGACCGTGGCTCGGAGCGGTTCCTGAACAAGGGAACGAACGGCCGGTGGAAGGACATCCTCACCGAGGCCGACCTTGCCCGCTACGAAGCGGTCTTCCGCCGCAAGGTCTCGCCGGCCTGCGCCGACTGGCTCGAGCACGGCCGGCTGGGCGCCGGCGACCCGAAGGCGGCGGCGGACTGAGCTACTTCGCCGGCACGGGATCGGGACCGGTCCAGGTCCAGCCGGCGATCTTCCAGCCCTCGGCGGTCTTGGTGAGCGCGAAGGTCATCTGGGCCGGCTCGCGCATCGCCACGCCCTTCTGCTTGAAGCTGTAGGTGGCGGCGACGATCACATAGGCCGTCTGCGGCGACACCACCTCGCGCGTCACGGCGCCCAGCGTCACCTTTTCCTCGGTGATGCCGGCGGCGGCGTCATTCTTCGTCAGGTCGCCGACCCAGGTCTCGAAGGCCTTGGGCCCTTGCCAGATGTAGGGCGGAACCTCGTCGATGATCGTAACGCCGGCCGCCAGGTGCGTCGCCCCGGCGGTCTTGCCGTCGCCCTTGTTGAAGGCGTCGATGAACTGGTGGATCGGCGCCGCCAGCTCGGCGGTCGCCGCCGCAGCCGCCGAGGTCACCGACAACGCAGCCAGGCAGACGAGTCCAAGGATCGTCGTTTTCATGAGGGTCCCTCCGGTCCACTTGCGGACCGGTGTTATCTAACCC
>JBOHKZ010000543.1:0-23973 GCA_050729355.1 Phenylobacterium sp.
ACTCGAGGCCGTGCAGTCCGTCACCGGCTTGGCCCCTAACGTCGACTTCGCGCTGATGGCGGCGAGCCAGGCCCTGCGCCTGCCGCCCGACGCACCCTTCGCCCTCTTCCTCGTCGCCCGCTGCGCCGGCTGGATCGCCCACGCCATCGAACAGGGCCAGGCCGACACGCTGATCCGCCCGCGGGCCCGGTACGTGGGGCCGGAGCCTGAGATGCTGTGAGGGCGAGGCCTCGTGCTCCCCCTCAGGGGAGCTCCCGCAGAGCGGGTGAGGGGGCCTTACGGGCCACCCCCTCCGTCGCGTCGCGCTGCGCTTGCCGCGCCACCTCCCCCTCAGGGGGAGGACGAGTCAGCTTTCGAAGAACTCCCGCCGGGCCTTGAGCAGCGCCGTCACCAGCGCCTTCTCGCCCTCGTCCAGGTAGGGGTTCCAGATGTCGAAGATCAGGATGACCCGCAGCTGGTCGGCGTCGTTCCAGGCCTCGTGCTCGATGGTGTCGTCGAACACCCAGGCCTCGCCCATCTTCCACTCGCGGGTCTCGCCGCCCACCCGGAACCGCGCCGGCCCCGGCAGGATCAGCGGCAGGTGGCAGAGCAGACGCACATTGGTCGAGCCGGTGTGCGCCGGGATGCGGGTGTTGGCCTCGAGCGCGGAGAACATCGCCGTGGGCGCAAACCCCGGCTGCTCGGCCATCGGCAGGCTGCCGAGCAGCGCCGCGGTCTTCGGGCAAAGCTCGCAGGCGCCCTCCTGCCGCGCGCCGTCCTTCCACAGGAAGAACGAGCTCCAGCGCCGCGAGTGGTTGAGCTCGCCCCACTGGTTGACCGGCGCGCCCTTCGGATAGGCGATGTAGGGGGTGAAGTCGTCCTTCGAGGCGGCCAGCGCGCCCTCGAGCTCGCCGCGGATGGTGTCGGTCGCGGCCTCCAGCTCGGCGAACCACGGGAAGAGCGAGCGGTCATAGAACGGGATCGCCGGCAGCCTCGGATAGTGCAGCAGCAGCGGCTCCTGCACATAGACCCGCTCGCGGCCGGAGAAGACCCCGACGCTCTCGTCGAACCGCCGGCGCGCCTCGTCCGACGTCGCCGCGTTGACCTGGCCGGTGCGAAGCTTCAGGTGCGCCTCCAGCGCCTCCTGGGTGCGGGTGACGATCTGGCGGGCACGGTCGGTGGGCGCGCGCAACGGCCGCGGCATCCGCTCGTCGGGCGGCGCGATCTTCAGCGCGTTCTTGTAGACGGCCGCGGCGGCCCGCTCGCCGTTCAGCTTCTCGACCACCGCGCCCTTGGAGAGCAGGGCCACGAAGTCATAGGGATCCAGGCTCAGCGCTTCGTCCAGCGCCGCCAGCGCGGCCGGCAGGTCGCCCATGGCGCGGTTGACCATCGCCCGCTGCAGCTTGAGCGTGATGTCGCCGGGCGCCTCGCGCTCCGCCTCGATCGCCAGCGCCAGCGCGCCGGCGCGGTCGCCGCGTTTCAAGGCGTCCTGGACGCCTGCGCTCATGCCCGGCTGACGCACTTCCGCCAATGACATGCATACCCCGACACTGTTCGTGCGACAGAGTTATACACCGTCGTTCCGTCCGGCGAGCGGAAAGCGCCGCCGCCCGCGCGGCGGCAGGTCGCAGCTCAGATCTCGCGCACCTGCACCTTGCGGAATTTCACGACGCCCAGCCCGTACTGCAGCGCGATCCGGCCGTGGGCGAAATCGGCGTTCTGGACGCCGTCGACCGTGCGCGCGCCGTTGAACGTCACCGTGAAGCGATCGCCCTTGGCGACGATCTCCATCACGTTCCAGCGCCCGCCGGCCTTGGGCATCGGCGAGACCTTGGCCACGCCGACAATGGCGCCGGTGCCATAGGCGGGTTCGGGCCGCTGGTCGTAGATGTTGACCTCGTAGCCGCTGGCCGTGCCGATCTTCAGCGGGTTGGTGCAGCGGATGAAGATCCCGCTGTTGGCGTCGTCGCTGGCCCAGAACTCGGCTCGGATCTCCACGTCGCCGAAGGTTTCGTCGGAGACGAGGAACCCGGTCTTGCCGTTGTCGGCCTGCGCCACGCCGTCCTTCAGCGCCCAGTTGGCGTCGCCCAACGGCGTCCAGCCCTTGAGGCTCTTGCCGTCGAACAGCGTCCGCCAACCCTTGGAGCCGGCGAGGGCCGCCACGGGAAAGGCCGCGCCCAGCAGGCCAAGCGCGATCACCGAGCGTCTTTGCATGATGTTCCCCCCGAACGCGCCGGAGCCTAGCGCCGCTTTCCGCCGGCTTCGAGCCTTCATTCCGCCACGGGGCGCCCGCGTCCTAGCGTGGCTGTATCGGTCGGAGCGGCGGGGGACTTAGCGTTGGACAGCCGCCCCGTCGCCGCCCCGGCCCGCAACCTGGCGATTGCGCTCTCGGTCGTGGCGCACGCCCTGGTGTTCCTGGCCCTCTTCTGGAAGTTCGGCGCCGCGCCGACCTATGCCGAGCTGCCGGCCATGAACGTGCAACTGGCGCCCTGGCCTAAGACGCGTCCGCCGCCCAGGTCGGTGAAGACGCAGCGCGTCCGCACCCCCACGCCGCAATCATCGATCCTGCCGCCCGTCCTCTCGCGGCCGGCGATCGGCCCGCAGGAACCGAGCGCCGTACCGCAGTCCCCGCAGGAGGCGGGCGAGGCGGCCGGCGTGCGCAACGCGCTCCGCGGGCTCGGCGGGTGCGGCCATGCCGATCTGCTGGCCCTCTCCCCGGCCGAACGGCAGGCCTGCCTCGATAGGCTGGCCAAGGCGCCGGGCGGCGGCGAGCTTCGTCTCGACCTCGACAGGCGCGGCTACGCGGCCGCCAAGACCCAGGAACCCTATCTGCAGCGCAAGCCGAAGAACGGCTGCAAGGTCGGGGCGGGCGGTAGCACCACCCCGTCCGGCCTCCAGGGCGTCGCCGGGGGCATCGGCTGCGCCCTGTCGTTCTGAGATTTCACGGTCGACGACCCTTGATACTGTCCCGCTAGAAGGTGAGACTCGGCCGCGACGCGAACTCCTGGCCGGGCGATCTTTCGATGACCGAGGACGTCAACAGAACGGCTGAAAACGCCGAGGTCACCCTCGCGCACGAAAAGCCGTTCCGTCTGGGTCGCGTCACGGTTCATCCGGCCATGCGGGAACTCGTCGGCGACGACGGTCGTCGCGAGCAGATCGAGCCGCGGGTCATGGAGGTGCTGGTGGCCCTCTGGCGGGCGGATGGGGCGCCCCTCACCAAGGACGACCTGATCCACGCTTGCTGGCGGGGCCGGATCGTCGGGGACGACGCGATCGACCGGGTTATCGGCCGGCTCCGCCGCGCTCTGGCCGGGATTGGCGACAACGCATTCCGGATCGAGACGATCACCAAGGTCGGCCATCGCCTGGTCCCGACGGGAGCCGGTTCAGCGCCCGCCCCACTCGGCGCAACGATGGCGTCCGCGCCACGGCCCTCGCGACGCATCCTGATCGCCGGCGGGGCGGGCGCGGCTGTCGCGGCCGTCGGCGGCGGGCTGGTCTGGAGGGCCCGTCATGCGCCGCCTTTGGACCGCGCCACCCAGGCGCTCTACGACCAGGGCTGGACCGCCCTGTGCAACACCGGGCCGGAGCAGTTGGCGCAGGCTGTCGGCCTCTTTCGAAAGGTGGTCGCCGCCGCGCCGACCTACGCCGATGGCTGGGGCGCTCTGGCCTACGCCTACGCTGCGCAGGCCGCGGCTGACGATCCCGTGCTGGGGCAAAGCCTGCAGGCCAACGCCCGGGCCGCCGCCGAACGCGCGTTGCAGCTTTCCCCCGGCAACGCCCTGGGCCAGGCCGCCCTCGTTTCCCTCAAGCCGGTATTCCGCAACTGGCTGGCCTCGGAAGCGGCCTATAGCGCTGCGCTCAAGCCTCACCCTGATGTCGCGCCCCTGCTGATCGGGCTCGCCACCGTACTCTTCTCGGTGGGCCGAGCCCGCGAGTCCGCCGTCATCAACGACCGGGAGATGAAAATCAGCCTCCCCTCGCCATCGTTGATGTTTCGCCGCGTGCTGGTCCTGACCGCGGCGAACCGGCTCGAGGAGGCCGACCGGGCGGCCGCCCTGGCCATGGACACCTTTCCGCGCAACGTGCCGGTCTGGTTCACCACCTTCCTGTTCTACATGCGCACCGGCCGGCCCGAGCGGGCCATCGCCTTTGGCCTCGACCGCTCGGCGCGGCCCGCCAGCGTCCCGGACCATGACTTCGACATCGTGCTCGCCAGCGCCCAGGCGATCCAGACCCAGTCCGCGCCCGACATCGACCGCGCCATGAGCCTGAACCTGGAGGCCGCGCATCGCGGCGCTGGCTACACCGAAAATGCGATCCAGCTCGCCGCGATGGTGGGGCGTCTGGATACCGCCTTTGAGCTCGCCCGGGCCTACTTTTTCCGGCGGCCGACCGCCCGGGGCTTCTCGTCCGAACAGGGGATCTACTACCGCGAGCCGAGGACCATTTTCCTGTTCGCGCCGTCGAACGCGCCGATGCGCGAGGATCCGCGTTTCGATGGGCTGGTCGATGCGATCGGGTTGAAGGCCTACTGGGAAAAGTCGGGCCATAAGCCGGACTTCATGGCCGCGCGCCCCGCCTAGCGTTCCCACCACGGATAGGCCGCGGGCATGTCGGTCGAGACCTTGCCGGGGAAGGTCGGCGCGCGCTTCTCGAGGAAGGCGGTCACGCCCTCGCGCACATCGTCCGTGGCGCCCAGCGCCATGGCCAGCGGGCCATCGAGCCCCAGGGTCGGATAGGGCGTCGGATCGGAGGGCAGCCGCCACAGCATCTGGCGGGTGAGCGCCACCGAGATCGGCGCGGTGTTGTCGGCGATCGACCGCGCGATGGCCCGGGCCCGCGGCAGCAGGTCCTCCGGCGCCACCACCTCGCTGACCAGGCCGCCCTTCAGCGCCTCCTCCGCGCTGAACAACGCGCCATCCAGACACCACCGCAGGGCCTGCGAAATCCCCACCAGGCGTGGCAGGAACCAGGCGCTGCCGGCCTCCGGGACAAGGCCGCGGCGGGCGAAGACGAACCCGAACTTCGCGGTGTCGGCGGCGATGCGGATGTCCATCGGCAGCGTCAGGGTAAGTCCGACGCCAACTGCCGCGCCATTGAAGGCCGCGATAGAGGGCTTCCGGCATTCGAACACCGCGCCCACCATGCCCTGCCCGCCGGTCCGGACGGCGCGCCCCTTCGAGACATCGCCGAACGAAGCCGAGCCCTCGGCCGACGTCGTGTCGAACGCGCCGGCGCCCGCCGAGATGTCCGCGCCCGCGCAGAACCCGCGCCCGGCCCCGGTGACCAGCACCACCCGCACCGCGTCGTCGGCGTCGGCGGCGTCGAACGCCCTGGCGAGCTCGGCGCCCATTGTGGCGGTGTAGGCGTTGAGCTTGTCGGGCCGGTTCAGGGTGATCTGCATGATCCCGTCCGCGACGTCGCAGAGGATGTGCTCGTAGGCGTTGGACACTGGTGAGGCCTCCCTGCCGCTGCGGTGTTTCCGCTTGGCCGGGAGCCTAGGCGCTTGACGTGGCGTCGGGACAAGCCGCCTCCCGCCGCGTACGGGGAACTAGGGTGTGCACCCCATACCGCGCCCGCCCGCCCGCCAGTACCAATGCACACCCCAGGACCTTCGCCATGGCGATCGTCCCGGGCGGCTCAGGGATACATCGCCGCCATGCCGACCCTGCCCTTGTTCGCCAATCTGAAGGGATACCAGGTCGCATGGCTCCGCTACGATCTGCTGTCGGGGCTGGCCATCGCCGCGGTCGGGTTGCCGAGCGCCATAGCCTATCCGGCTCTGGCCGGGCTGCCGCCGGAAGTCGGCCTCTATTCGAGCATGGTGGCGGTGCTGGGCTACGCCCTGTTCGGCTCGTCGCGTCAGCTCATCGTGGGCCCGGACGCCAGCACGGTGATGATGCTTGCCGCGGTGCTGCTGTCGCTTGGGCTCACGTCGCCGGATGAGCGTGTGGTCGTGTCGGCGGCGATCGCGGCCCTGGTCGGCGTGATGTGCTTCCTGGCGAGCGTCCTGCGGCTCGGCTTCATCGCCAGCTTCCTGTCGCGGCCGATACTGACCGGCTTCATGATCGGCATCTCGCTTGAGATCCTCGTCGGTCAGATCGGGCGCTTCACGGGCGTCAAGGTCGAGGGCGACGGCCTCCTGCGGCCGATAGTCGAGCTCGTGACGAAGGCGGACCTGATCCACTGGCCGTCGCTGGCGCTGGGCCTCGGGCTGCTGGTCCTGCTCCGCCTCCTGGGCGCCTGGCGTCCGGCCATTCCGGGGCCGCTGGTCGTCCTGGTGCTGGCCACGGGGCTGTCGGCCGCCCTCGATTTTCGGGGGATGGGCATGCGCGTCGTCGGCGACGTCCCGTCCAGGCTGCCGATCCCGACGCTGCCCATCCCGCACGGGATCCCCCTCACCACGCTGATCCCCGACGCGGCGGCGGTCCTGATCGTCAGCTTCGGAGCCGGCATCGTGACGGCCCGCAGCTTCGGCGCCAGGAACCGCTATCCGGTGGACGCCAACCGCGAGCTCCTGGGATTCGGCGCGGCCAATGTCGCGTCTGGCCTGTTCGGCGGCTTCGCTGTCACGGCGTCGGATTCCCGCACCGCCATCAATGACCTGATGCGCGGCAAGACCCAGCTCGCGGGCATCTTCTCGGCCGCGGCCCTGGCGCTCACCGTGCTGTTCCTCTCCGACGCGCTGGCCATCCTGCCCACGCCGGCGCTCGGCGCCATCCTGGCGTCGGCGGCCATCGGCCTGATCGATCTGCGGGCGCTTCGGGACCTGTGGCGCATCAGCCGGATCGAGTTCGCGCTCGCCCTGCTCAGCCTGGCGGGCGTTGTGTTCCTGGGCGTCCTGAACGGCGTGGCCGTCGCCGTGGGCGCCACGCTGTTCTACCTGCTGATGAAGGGCTTGCGGCCCCGCGACGCGCTGCTCGGCCGAATTCCCGGGCGGGAGGGGTTCTACAAGCTCCACCGCTCGCCGGCCGCCAGACCCATTCCAGGCATGGCCATCTACCTGCTGCAGGGCAGCCTGCTGTTCTACAACGCGGACTACGTCAAAGGCCGGTTCGAGGACATCATGGACGACCTGGCCCCCGGGACCCAGTGGCTGATCTTCGACGCCAGCGCGACCGCCCAGATGGACAGCACCGCGGCGGTCATGCTCGACGACGTGCACACCCTGGCCCAGGAACGCGGCCTGAAGCTGGGGATCGTCGAACTGCACCACGAGCCCCTGGATATCCTGGTGCGCTCGGGGCTGGTGGCCAAGATCGGCGCCGACATGGTCTTCGAGGACATCGAAGACGCCGTCGCCGCCTTCGCGGCCAGGCACCCGCAGGCCGCGGCGACCTAAGCCCGCAGGTGCACGGCCTCTTCGGCTTCCAGCACGTGGTCCAGGCGGCCGACCATTTCCTTGGGACAGACCTGCCAGAAGCGCTCGATCTCGCGGTCCCAGTTGCGGAGCAGGCCCTGCGCCAGTTCCGAGCCGGTCTCGCGGGCGTGCTCCTCGACGAGGTCCTTCAGCACGCCCGCCCAGTGGGCCGAGGCGACGCGGCAGACGACCACGCTTTCGGTGTTCAGCGACGTCCGGAAGCGGTTCTCCGGGTCGTAGGTGAAGGCCATGCCGCCGGTCATGCCGGCCGCGAAGTTGGAGCCGACCGGTCCCAGGATCACCGCCATGCCGCCGGTCATATACTCCAGCCCGTTGGCGCCGACGCCTTCGACCACGGTGGTCGCGCCGGAGTTCCGCACCCCGAACCGCTCGCCCGCCAGCCCCGCCGCGAACAGCCGCCCCGCCGTCGCGCCATAGAGGATGGTGTTGCCCAGGATGGCGTTGTCCTGCGGCCGCGCCAGGTGCGGCGAGGGCCTGATGACGATGGTCGCGCCGGAGAGCCCCTTGCCGACATAGTCGTTGGCCTCGCCGGTCAGTTCCAGCCGCAGCCCCTGCACGGCAAAGGCGCCGAGGCTCTGGCCCGCCGAGCCCTTGAGCTGGACGGTCAGGTGGCCGGGAGCCAGGCCGGTCATCCCGAACCTGCGCACGATGTGCGACGAGGTCCGCGTACCGATGGCGCGCGCCGTGTTGGCCACCGTGTAGGTGAGCTGCATCTTTTCGCCGCGTTCGAGCAACGGCGCCGCGTCGCGCACGATCTGGGCGTCGAGCGTGTCGGGCACCTCGTTGCGGCCCTCGACGGTGCAGTAGGGCTTGTTCGACCCCGGGTCGGCCTTCACCAGCAGCGGGTTGAGGTCGAGGTCGTCCAGATGCTCGCCGCCGCGGCTGACCTGCATCAGCAAGTCCGTCCGCCCGACGATCTCCTGCAGCGAGCGCACGCCCAGTTGGCCCAGGATCTCGCGTACCTCCTCGGCGATGAAGGTGAAGAGGTTGATCACCTTCTCCGGGCTGCCGGAGAACTTGGCGCGCAAGGCATCGTCCTGGGTGCAGACGCCGACCGGGCAGGTGTTCGAATGGCACTGGCGCACCATGATGCAGCCCATGGCGATCAGGCTGGCCGTCCCGATGCCGAACTCCTCGGCCCCCAGCATCGCGGCGATCACCACGTCGCGGCCGGTGCGGATGCCGCCGTCAGTTCTGAGGCGCACGGAGTGGCGCAGGTTGTTCAGCGTCAGGACCTGGTTGGCTTCCGAAAGCCCCATTTCCCACGGCCCGCCGGCGTACTTGATCGAGGTCTGCGGGCTGGCGCCGGTCCCGCCGACGTTGCCTGAGATCAGGATCACGTCCGCCTTGGCCTTGGCGACCCCGGCCGCGATCGCGCCGATGCCGGTCATGGCCACCAGCTTCACGGTCACCCGCGCATCGGGGTTGATCTGCTTCAGGTCGTAGATGAGCTGCGCCAGGTCCTCGATCGAATAGATGTCGTGGTGCGGCGGCGGGCTGATCAGCATCACGCCGGGCGTCGCATGCCGCAGGCGCGCGATCAGCTCGGTCACCTTGAAGCCGGGCAGTTGCCCGCCCTCGCCGGGCTTCGCGCCCTGGCTGACCTTGATCTCGATCTCGCGGCACTGGTTCAGGTATTCGGCCGTCACGCCGAACCGGCCCGACGCGATCTGCTTCACCGCCGAGTTCGGGTTGTCGCCGTTCGGCAGCGGCTTGTAGCGCTCGCTATCCTCGCCGCCCTCGCCGGAGACCGACTTCGCGCCGATCCGGTTCATGGCGATGTTCAGCACGCCATGCGCCTCGGGGCTCAGCGCGCCCATGCTCATGCCCGGCGTCAGGAAGCGCTTGCGGATCTCATTGACGCTCTCGACCTCCTCCAGCGGCACGGCCTTGCCGTCGGCCCGCCAGTCCAGGAGGTCGCGCAACTGGATGGTCGGCAGGGTCTTCATGCCCGCCGAAAACCGCAGGTAGGTCTCGTAGTCGCCGCGGTCGCAGGCCGACTGCAGGGTGTGGATCATCCGCGCCTCGAAGGCGTGGCTCTCGCCCGCCCGGCGCGACTTATAGAGCCCGCCCACCGGCAGGCCGACCGCCGCCGGGTTCCAGGCGCGGCGGTGCAGTTCGACCGCCTTCGCCTCGATGCCGGCCAGCCCGATGCCGGAGATGCGCGACGGCATGCCCGGGAAGAACTCGGCCACGAGGCTGCGCGACAGGCCCACCGCCTCGAAGTTCAGCCCGCCCCGGTAGGACGAGATCACCGAGATGCCCATCTTGGAGATGATCTTCAGAAGGCCGCCCTCGATGGCCTTCTTGTAGTTGAGGCAGAGGTCGCGCAGCCCGAGCTCACCGGTCAGGCCGCGCTCCATCCGGTCGAGGAAGCTTTCCTGCGCCAGGTAGGCGTTGACCGCCGTCGCCCCCACCCCGACCAGCACCGCGAAATAGTGGGTGTCGAGGCATTCGGCCGAACGGACGATGATCGAGACGTAGGACCGCAGGCCCTTGCTCACCAGCCAGCTGTGCACGCCGCCGGTCGCCAGGATCATCGGCAGGGTCACGCGGTCCGGGCCGGTCGCCAGGTCCGAGAGCACGATGGTCGAGCAGCCGCGCAGGGCCGCGTCCTCGGCCTCCGAGCGGATGCGGTCGAGGTTGGCCCGCAGCGCGTCGCCGGCCCGCGATTCCTCGGCCGGGATCGGCATGGTGCAGTCGACGACCGCCACCTGCTTCTCGCCGATCACGCCGACCACGCGCTCGTACATGCCGGTGGTGAGCACCGGGGAGTTCATCACGAAGACGTCCGTCTGGGTCTCGTCTTCGGCCAGGATGTTGCCCAGGTTCTTGAACCGGGTCTTCAGGCTCATGACGCCGGTTTCCCGCAGACTGTCGATCGGCGGGTTGGTCACCTGGCTGAAGTTCTGGCGGAAGAAGTGGCTGAGCGGCCGGTACTCCTTCGACAGCACCGCCAGCGGCGTGTCGTCGCCCATCGAGCCGACCGCCTCCTTGGCCTCCTCGACCATCGGCGACAGGATCAGCTCGAGGTCCTCCAGGCTGAGGCCCGCGGCGGCCTGCCGACGAACCAGCTCCTCGCGGGTCCACAGGCGCTGCTCGGGCCCTGGTCCGATGCACTCCTCCAGCTCGACCATGTTGCCCAGCCACTTGTCGTAGGGGTGCTGGGCGGCCAGCCGGTCGATGATCTCTTCCTCGCCGTAGAGGCGGCCTTCCACTAGGTCGACGGCCAGCATGCGGCCGGGCGCGATGTGCGCCTTCTTCACGATGCGGGCCTCCTCGACGCGGCACATGCCGGCCTCGGAGCCGACGATCAGCAGGCCGTCGTCGGTGTGGGCGACGCGCAGCGGCCGAAGCCCGTTGCGGTCCTTCCCCGCGATCACCCAGCGGCCGTCGGTGGCGCAGACCGCGGCGGGCCCGTCCCAGGGCTCCATCACCGCGTTGCAGTAGGAGTAGAGCGCTCGGTGCGCCGGCTTGATCTGCTCGTCGGTGCGCGCGTTCCAGGCCTCGGGGATCAGCAAGGTCTTGGCCATCGGCGCGTCGCGCCCGGCGCGCACCAGCACCTCGAAGGTGTTGTCGAGCGCGGCGCTATCCGAGCCGCCCGGCTGGATTACCGGCTTGATGTCGTCGCCCAGGTCCCCGAAGGCCGAGCCGGCCATGCGGATCTCGTGGGACCTCATCCAGTTGACGTTGCCCTTCAGCGTGTTGATCTCGCCGTTGTGGGCCAGCATCCGGAACGGCTGGGCCAGCCGCCACTCCGGGAAGGTGTTGGTGGAATAGCGCTGGTGGAACACCGCCACCGCCGCGGTGAACCGCGGGTCGGTCAGGTCCGGATAGAACTCGTCGATGTGCTGGGCGAGGAACATGCCCTTGTAGATCAGCGAGCGGGCCGACAGCGAGCAGATGTAGAAGTGCTGGATGCTGGCGGCGGCGACGCGCTTTTCGATCCGCTTGCGGCACAGGAAGAGCGCGCGCTCCAGCGCCTCGCCCTCCAGGCCCTTGGGCGGCGAGAGCATGATCTGCTCGATCTCCGGCCGCGTGGCGTTGGCCTTCTCGCCGATCACCCGCGTGTCGGTCGGCACCTGACGCCAGCCATAGATGTAGAAGCCGAACCGCAGGGCCTCGGCCTCCACGATGGTCCGGCAGGTCTCCTGGGCGGTCAGGTCCGTGCGGGGGAGAAACACCTGGCCCACCGCGATCGGACCCGGCCGCACCGTGTGGCCGATGCGGGCCACCTGGTCGGCGAAGAAGTCGCGGGGCACGCTCACCAGCACGCCCGCGCCGTCGCCGGTCTTGCCGTCGGCGTCCACCGCGCCCCGGTGCCAGACGGCCTTCAGCGCGCGGATCGCCAGCTCCACCACCTCACGGCGCGGCTTGCCGTCGATGGCGCAGACCAGGCCCACGCCGCAGGCGTCGTGCTGGGCGGTGATGTCATAGCCGTGGTTGGCCGCGATCAGCCTGTCGCGCTCGGATTCGTAGTTGGCGACATAGCTCATGGCTTGGCCCTCAGGCGGGTCGGCCAGCCTACCCGAACGAGCGTCTCGTCGGGGTCGGACAGCGCGAATTCGTACATGCCCCAGGGCTGGTCCTTGGGCGGGTGGAGGAGGCCGGTCAGCCCGGCGGCCAGGCCGTCGACGTCCTCGACGTAGAGGTAGAGGCCGAACGGGTTCTTCCCCGGGATCAGCCAGCCTTCCACGGCGTCGGTCAGGTGCAGCGACCCGCCGCGGCCGTCGGCCAGGATGCGGTAGTCGCCGCCGGTCTCGCCGTCCGTACGCCTGAAGCCCAGGCGTGCGTAGAAGGCCTCGCTGGCGTCGAGGTCATTGCAGGGCAGGATGGCGGTCAGCGTCTGGCGGGAATCGACCATGGAGTCACTCCGCGGCGATCAGGGCGCCGGCGTCGGCGTCCAGGGCGGCGATCATGTGGCTGTGCATCGCCTCGGCGGCGTCGCGGCCGTCGCGGATCGCCCAGACCACCAGGCTCGCGCCGCGCACGATGTCGCCGGCCGCGAACACGCCGGGGATCGAGGTCATCTGGGTGCGGAAATCGGCCTTCACGGTGCCCCAGCGGGTCAGCGCCAGTTCCTCCGGCATCGGCTCAGGATCGAAGCCCAGGGCCTTGATCACCATCTCGGCCTTCAGATCGAAGTCGGCGCCGGGGATCTCTTCGGGCGCCTGGCGGCCCGACGTGTCGGGCGGGCCCAGCCGCATGCGCGCGGCGCGCACGCCGGCCGCCGCCATCGCCTCGTCGCGGACCGCCCTGGGCGCGGCCAGCCATTCGAACACCACGCCTTCTTCCTCGGCGTGGGCGACCTCGCGGGCCGAGCCCGGCATGTTGGCCCGGTCGCGCCGGTAGAGGCAGGTGACCGAGGCGGCGCCCTGGCGCACGGCCGTGCGCACGCAGTCCATGGCGGTGTCGCCGCCGCCGACCACTACGACGTGCTTGCCCGCCGCGTTCAGCCGGCCGCTCGCGAAGTCCGGGACGTCGTCGCCCAGGCCTTCGCGGTTGGAGGCGATCAGGTAGTCCAGCGCCGGCACGACACCCTCAGCGCCCACGCCCGGGACCTCCAGGTCGCGGGGCTGATAGACGCCGGTCGCCACCAGCACACTGTCGTGCCGCTCGCGCAGCTCGGCCAGGGTGGCGTCGCGTCCGACCTCGAAGTTCAGCCGAAATTCGATCCCGCCCGCCGCCAGCCGCTCGGTGCGGCGCGCCACCACGTCCTTCTCCAGCTTGAAGCTGGGGATGCCGTAGATCAGCAGCCCGCCGGCCCGGTCGTGGCGGTCGTAGACAGTGACCGCATAGCCCAGTTCGCGCAGCCGCTCGGCGGCGGCCAGGCCCGCCGGGCCCGCGCCGACGATCCCCACCGACTGCCCGCGCTCGGGGCCGGCGACCAGCGGCCGGACCCAGCCTTCTTCCCAGGCCTTGTCGGTCAGGTACTTCTCCACCGAGCCGATGGTCACCGTGCCGTGGCCCGACTGTTCGATGACGCAGTTGCCCTCGCACAGGCGGTCCTGCGGGCAGATGCGGCCGCAGATCTCCGGCATCGAGTTGGTCGCCTGGGAGAGCTCGTAGGCTTCCTGCAGCCGGCCTTCGGCGGTCATCCGCAGCCAGTCGGGGATGTTGTTGTGCAGCGGGCAATGGGTCTGACAGAACGGCACGCCGCACTGCGAGCAGCGCGAGGCCTGCTCGCTGGCCTTGGCGTCGATGAACTCTGCATAGATCTCGTGGAAGTCGCCCGTGCGCGCGTCCGCCGCCCGCTTGGCAGGCGTGGCCCGGGGCGTCGTCACGAATTTCAGCATGCGTTCGGCCACAGATCGGCTCCCTTTGTGGGCCGCCATACGCGAGCGATCGAGGCTCGAAAAGTCGATGATCCAATAACAGGACTACTAGAAAGCGTGTCGCACCCAATTTGGGCCGGTTCCCAGGTGCGACAGCAATATTAGTCCACTAATGGGATGAACGCCTTATTCACCAACGCGGCCGTTGTCTGCCGCTCTCAGAGTACGGGGACCCACATGTCGGACTGGATTCACGCCATCATCCTCGGCGTCATCGAGGGTCTGACCGAGTTCATCCCCGTTTCGTCGACCGGCATGCTGCTCCTGGCCAAGCAGGCCATGGGCCTGCCGCCCGGCTTCTGGGACACCTTCTGCGTGTTGATCCAGCTCGGCGCGATCATGGCCGTGGTGGCCCTCTATTGGGGCCGCCTCTGGGGCGTGGTCCTGCGTCTGCCCACCGACGCCCGCTCGCGCAGCTTCGCGCTCAGCATCATCGTCGCCTTCCTGCCCGCTGCGGTCGCTGGCTTCCTGTTCCACGACCTCATCAAGCAGGTGCTGTTCGAGAGCCCACGGGTGATCTGCATCTCGCTGATCATCGGCGGCGTGGTGCTGCTGGTCATCGACCGCTTCGCGCCCTATCCGACGCGGCACGACGCCATGACCCTGCCGGTCGGCACCTCGTTCGCCATCGGCCTCTTCCAGTGCCTGGCGCTGATCCCCGGCGTGTCGCGCTCGGGCGCCACCATCGTCGGCTCGATGCTGATGGGGGTGGAGAAGCGCGTCGCCGCCGAGTTCTCCTTCCTGCTGGCGATCCCGGTGATGGCCGGCGCCTTCACGCTCGACGCCTGGAAGAGCCGCGACCAGCTCAGCACCGACCACATCGGCCTGATCGCCGTGGGCTTCGTCGTCTCGTTCGTCGTGGCGCTGTTCGTGATCAAGGCCATGCTGGCCATCGTCACCCGCCGCGGCTACGCGCCCTTCGGCTGGCTGCGCATTCTGATCGGCGGCGTCGGCCTGCTGCTCCTGATGGCGACCTAGGCGTCGCGAGGTCCGAGAGGCGCGGGGCGGAAAACGTCCGCGGCCACATCCGGTCGGCCCCGCACAGCGTATCTCCAATCTGAAGGAGGGCGCCCGGATGAACACCTTCGTCGCCTATGCCCTGACATTGGCGATCTTCGCCGTAATCGATACCGCGTGGCTGGGCCTGATGGCCGAGCGCCTCTATCGGCCGTCCATCGGCCCCATGCTCGCCGAGAATTTCAGACTTGCCCCGGCCATCGCCTTCTACGGCCTCTACGCCGGCGGCCTCACGCTCTTCGCGGTTCGGCCCGGTTTCGCGAACGGCGACTGGAAGACGGCCCTGCTCTGGGGCGGGCTGTTCGGCCTATTCGCCTACGGGACGTACGACCTGACGAATCTGGCCACCCTGAAGTCCTGGAGCCTCAAGCTCTCCCTGATCGACATGGCCTGGGGCGTGGCCGTCAGCGCGATGGCGTCGGCGGCGGCCTGCGCCCTGGCGCTGCGGGTGCTGCGGGCGTCGAACTAGCGGAGCGGGAGCGGGCGGATCACAACCGGATGAACGGCTGCATCAGCCGGCCCAGCCAGCCGTCGAGCTGAATCTCGCCGGCCAGCGAGGCGACGCACAGGCAGGGCTCCTCAGACACCACGCGCGGTTGGTGCAGGACGCTGGGATCCGCTTCCTCGAGGTCGCCGACGTCGAAGCGCTCCGTCTCGGTCGCGTAGGCGCCGGAGAGCACGCAGGTCAGTTCAGGGCCGACGTGGGTATGCTTGGGCGTCTGCCGGCCGGGATCGATCTTGAGCAGGATCACGCGGCACGCTCCGTCCCGCGGCGCGTGGACGTCGCGGATCCGGATCCCTGGGCCGATCCAGCGCCACGGTCCCAGACCGTAGCGCCGCAGCGGCTCCGGCAACTCCGCCGCCATCTCGTTGAGCGGAGGCTCAACCGTCGCGCCGCCCGCATCGGTCCCGATCCGCGCTATCGCGCCGTCCAGGGCGCCGTCCGACAGGGCGACGGGCGTCGTGGCGTCCAGCAACGCGCCGCCGACGCTCTGCAGCTGGCGCACCCAGCCGCTGTTGGCGGGGCGCAGGGCGAGGTGCGCGGCGATGACCACGGCTTCGGGCGGGCTGAGCACGCCCGCCGCATAGGCGAGCAGCCGTTCCTCCGATGGATTGCGGCCCGGCGTCATTTGGAGCGCTCCTGCGGCTGTTCGAGAATCGAACGGAGTCTGATCATCGCGTTGCGAATACGGGATTTTACGGTGCCCAGCGGCAAACCAAGTCTTCGGGCGATCTCGGAATGTGGGCTTTCCAGGAAGAACGCGAGGCGCAGCACCTCCACCTGGGGCCCGTCCAGCTGCGACAGGGCCTGGCGCACCCGTTCGGCGTCTTCGGCCATGGACAGCACCTCATCAGGGCCCTGGATCTCCTCACCCGCCAAGGCGATTTCAGGGGTGGGCAAGGGACGGCTGTCGCGCCGGAGCATGTCCAGGCGCCGGTTGCGCGCGATGGTGAAGATCCAGGTCGCGGCGCCCGCCTTGCGCGGGTCGAAAAGGTCCGCCTTTCGCCACACCGTGAGCATGGCCTCCTGCGCGAAGTCCTCGGCGGCGCCCGGCGCTGCGCCGGACTTGATCAGCCAGGCCTTCAGGCGCGGCGCGAAATAGACGAACAAGCGAGCGAACGCCTCGCGGTCGCGTTCCAGCGCCACCGCCTGGATCAGCCGGCTGTGGATCAATCCGTCCTGGTCGTCCATCCCCTGGGTCATGTGCGGCGGTCGGCCAGCTTTCGGAGCGAGGGGCGGCATCTCGACATGCATGGACCTGATACGCGCCGCGGGCGTGTCTGGATCACCTGATCCGCTCCGGGCGATGGCGCGTATTGGCTCCAGCCTGTCGGCCTTGCGATAGGCGCACGTTGGAGCCGCCATGTCCCCTTCGCTCGCCGAGCGCCCAGACGGCCGCCGCTTGAAAATCGCCGTCGTCGGCTCCGGAGTGGCCGCGCTGTCGTGCGCATGGCTGCTCTCTCAGCGGCATCGGGTCACCCTCTACGAAAAGGCGGAACGCCTGGGTGGCCACGTCAACACCGTGTCGGCCCGTCTGCCGTCCGGAGAGGTCGCGGTGGACACCGGCTTCATCTGCTTCAACGACGCGACCTACCCGAACCTGATCGCCTTGTTCGACCACCTGGGGATCGGCGCCCGCGCCACGGACATGTCCTTCGCGGTGTCGCTGGATGGCGGCCGCTTCGAGTACGCGGCCCCGGCCTTGTTCGCGCAGCGCCGCAACGTCCTTCGTCCGCGTTTCTGGTCGATGTTGGGCGAGATTCTCCGCTTCTACCGCGACGCGCCGACGCAGCTGGCCGGGCTGACCGAACCCGACCTGACGCTGGGCGACTATCTGAAGCGCGAGGGCTTCAGCGAGGCCTTCCGCGACGACCACCTGCTGCCCATGGCGGCCGCCGTCTGGTCCTCGCCGGCGCACACCTTGCTGGATTATCCGGCCGAGGCGTTCATCCGGTTCTGCGGCAACCACGGGCTCCTGAAGCTGGTGGGCCGACCGCAATGGAGGACGGTGGAGGGCGGCAGCCGCGCCTACGTCGAACAGCTCGCCCGCTCGATCGACGACGTCCGCCTGTCGCGGGGCGTCGTCGCCGTCAGCCGTACGGATCAGGGCGTGACGGTCCAGGACAGCCAGGGCGGCGTGGAAGGCTTCGACCATGTCGTCATCGGGGCCCACGCCGACCAGGCCCTGGCCATGCTGCGCGAGCCGACAGCCCGTGAGACCCAGCTCCTCGGGGCCTTCCGCTACAGCCGCAACCTGACGGTCCTGCACACCGACCCGGGGCTGATGCCGCACCGCCGGCGCGCCTGGGCCAGCTGGAACTACATCGGCGCGGATGACGGGCTGTGCGTCACCTACTGGATGAACCGCCTTCAGGGACTGCCGGGTCAGGATATCTTCGTCACCCTCAATCCACCGCGTCCGCCGCGACCCGACACCCTGCTGCGCAGCGAGCTCTACGACCATCCCGTGTTCAACCCCGCGGCCATCCACGCGCAAAAGCAGCTGTGGAGCCTCCAGGGGCAGGGCGGCGTCTGGTTCTGCGGAGCCCATTTCGGCGCAGGCTTCCACGAAGACGGCCTGCAGTCGGGCCTCGCCGTCGCGGAACAGCTCGGCGGCGTGCGACGCCCCTGGACGGTTGAGAACGAGAGCGGCCGCATCCACCTGACCCCGGTCGGCGGCGACGCCATGGCGCGCGCGGCATGACCCAAGGCTCGTTCCTCTATCGCGGCGCGGTCATGCACCAGCGGCGGCGGCCGAAGCCCCACCGGCTCAGCTATCGCGTCTTCTGGCTGCTGCTGGATCTCGCCGAGATCGACGACCTGGACCGACAGCTGCGCCTGTTCTCGCGCGGGCGGACCAACCTGCTGTCCTTCCACGACCGCGACTACGGCGACGGCTCCGGCGCGAGCCTGCGCCCTCAGGTCGAAGACTGGCTGCGACGGGCGGACATCGACATCGGGGCCGGGCCGATCCGGCTGCTGACGATGCCGCGCGTGCTGGGCTACGTCTTCAATCCGATCAGCCTCTACTACTGCCATGAGATCGACGGCCGCCTGGCCGCCGTTATCTATGAGGTCACCAGCACCTTCGGCGAGCGGCGCGCCTACGTCATTCCGCTTCCCGTGGAAGACCAGCAGGCGGGCCGCATCCGCCAGGGCGCCGCCAAGGCCCTCTACGTCTCGCCTTTCCTGTCCATGGACATGGCTTACGAATTTCGCGGCCATGCGCCGGGCGCACGCCTGGATCTGGCGATCACCGGGCTCGACGCCGAGGGACCGCTGATCACCGCGGTCATGTCCGGCGAGAGGCGCCCGCTGGAGGATCGGGATCTGCTGGTCGCCGCCGTCGCCGTGCCGCTGCTGACCCTGAAAGTCATCGCCGCGATCCATTGGGAAGCGCTGAAGCTTTGGCTCAAGGGGGCGCCCCTGACCCGTCGGCCGCCGACGGTGGGGGCGCCGGTCGCCGTCCCGCCTCAAGCCCGCGAGAGCCGTCTTGGACGGTGAGGCCTGGACGCCGCCGCCCGGACGGACGCCGCCGGTCTTCGGTCTGATGTTGCGGTTGCTGTCGGCGAACTGGACCTGGGGACGGCTGACGATCGTGTCGCCGGACGGCGCGCGCCATCAGCTTGTCGGGCTCCAGCCCGGCCACGCGGCCGTCCTCAATATCCACGACTACAGCTTCGCTGGACGCGTCCTCAGAAACGGCGACATCGGCTTCGCCGAGGGCTACCTGGCGGGTCAGTGGGGCAGCCCCGACCTGGCCGTCCTGCTGGAGACCCTGGGCCGCAACTACGATCACATCCGCCGCCTGTTCGACGGCAGTCTCCTGATGAAGGCGATCAACCGCATCGGGCACCGGCTGAACCGCAACAGCCGCGCGGGATCGCGCCGCAACATCCACGCGCACTACGACCTGGGCAACGCCTTCTATTCGGCCTGGCTGGATCCGACGATGACCTACTCCGCCGCGCGCTTCGAGCGGCCGGACCAGGCGCTGGAGGACGCCCAGCGGGCCAAGTATGCGTCCCTGGCGAGGCTCATGGACCTGCGGCCGGGTCACACCGTGCTGGAGATCGGCTGCGGCTGGGGCGGCTTCGCCCAGTTCGCGGCCGGCGAGGTGGGTGCGCGCGTCACCGCCATCACCATCTCGCGCGAACAGCACGACTTCGCACGCCGTCGCATGTTCGAGGCCGGCCTGGCCGAGCAGGTCGACATCCGCCTGCTCGACTACCGCGACGTGGAGGGTCGGTTCGACCGGGTGGCGTCTATCGAGATGCTCGAGGCGGTCGGGCGCGCCTACTGGCCGACGTACTTCGCCAAGGTTCACGACGTGCTGAAGCCCGGGGGGAGCGCCGGCCTGCAGGTCATCACCATCCAGGACGCGCTGTTCGACGAGTACGAGGCGCGCACGGATTTCATCCAGGCCTACGTATTCCCCGGGGGCTCTCTTCCCTCGACAGCGAAGTTGCGGCCGGTGGCGGCCGCCGCGGGTCTGCAATGGGGCGACGAGGAGCGCTTCGGAGGCGACTACGCCGACACCCTGGCGGCCTGGGCGCGCGGGTTCAGCGCGGCCTGGCAGGATATCCAACGCTTGGAGGCCGGTTTCGACGAGCGCTTTCGCCGCCTCTGGCTCTTCTATCTTGCCTATTGCGAGGCGGGATTTCGATCGGAGCGCACCGACGTGCTCCAGCTCGTTCTAGACAAAGGCGTCTAGCCGCGCGGGCACGGCCGTCTCGCGCGTAGTCGTCGAACCCGACGAACACCGTCGCCTCAGCCACGGCCTTGCCCGCCGCGGCTACGCGCCCTTCGGCTGGCTGCGCATCCAGATCGGCGGCGTCGGCCTGCTGCTCCTGATGGCGACCTGATCTAGGCGCCTCCGAAACGTACCCGCACTCCGCCGTTGGCGACGAACCCCTCGGTGGGACCCCAGGCGTCGACCGTCCATCGGCCGTCCGGGGCGCGTCGTGGTCGCACGATCGGGTCGTACTTCGTCTGACGGACGTTGAGCAGGTTCTCTAGATTCAGAAACACGCTGTAGCGGCCGAAGCGTCGCTCCGCCATTGCGCCAAGCTCGAAGTAAGGCCGTGAGCGCGTGCGGTACGGGTCGTCGTCAAGGTCCTGGCGTCCCGTGTAGTAGGCCTCCAAGCCGATGCGGCCCCAGTCTTCACGTTCCCACACGGCGACGACGCTCGCGGAATGCTTCGGGGTCAGGGGAACAGCTCTGTGGCCGAAGCCCGAAGGATCGGGCTCCCGCGCGTCGACATAGACATAGCTGCCCGTGACAGTGATCTCGTCCCATCGGTAGCGGAGCAGCGCCTCGGCGCCGCGGGTCCGCGTCTGGCCGTCGACGTTCACGAGGCGCACGCGGTCCGGGGCGGTCGGCACGACCTGAATCGCATCGTGAATATGGGACGCGAACAGCGTGAGGTTGGCTTCGAACGGCCCCTTGGCGTAGCCGCCGTCCAGAGACGCGTTCTCGGCGACCTCGGCCCTCAGGCCGTCGAGCGGCTCCAGGTGCGACAGGCCGGCGGCTTCCGTCTCTTCGACGAACGGCGTCGGTGCGTAGAAGCCCTTGCCCACCGAGGCCCGGAACGTCCAGAGGCCCGGTCGATAGAGCGCCGACAGCCGAGGGCTGAACCGTGTCCCGTATTCATTGTGGAAGTCGATCCTGGCGCTGCCCGCCAGGGTGAGGTCGTCGCGGAGGTTATGCTCGACCTGGGCGAAGATCGCCGGCGCCCAATAGGTGTAGTCGAACTGAGGGAACGGCTTCGAGCGATAGGCGTCGCGCTGCACGGCGAGCCCCCCGATCCAGGGGGTGATTGGCGATTTGCCCGACAGCGACACCTCGGCGAATTCGGTGTCATGACGATCGTCCTCCAGCAGCGCGCCGAAGCGGTGTTCGTGCTCCTGGGTCACGCCGGAGGCGCGAACCTGCAGCGTGCCCACACCAGTCAGCGGAAGTGACGCGACCGCCCCCGCGTCATAGCGGTTGGTGTCCTGGTTCTGCGGGAAGGCTGTCCCGTCGGGGACCGTGCGCCCCGGCAGCGTGCCGCCCTTTCGCGTTTCGCCGGTGGCGCCGGCGGTGAAGAACGCCTCCGCGCCATCGTCCCGCGCCCAGAAGAGGCGCGGGCGCACCGTCCATCGTTCGTAGCCCGGCATGTCCACCCACCCATCGCCGTCGAGGTCCTGGCGGCTTTGGCGGCTCAGGCCCGCCGTGAGCGACCCGCGCCATTGCTCCGACAGCGGCGAGGCTGCGTAGCCCGTCAGATCCTGTCCGTTGCGGCTGGTGATGTTGAACAGCGCCTCGCCCTCGGCCAGGGGACCGGGGCGACGGGACACCAGGTTGATCACGCCGCCCAGCGCGGAGGGCCCGTAGAGCGCCGACGCCGCGCCCTTGATCACCTCGACCTGGCCGAGGTCGGTCGGCGGGATCTGCAGCAGCCCGATAGATGCCGGCTGACCGCCGTAGAGCGGCAGGCCGTCGGTGAGAAACTGTGTGTAGCGGCCGCGCATGCCCTGCACGCGGATGTTCGAAGAGCCGAGGGCGGGCGATGTGACCTGTACGCGGAGGCCGCCCGTCTCGCTCAGCAGCATGGCGATGTTGCCGGGCCGCATCGCGATCTTCTCCTCGATCTCCTCGCGGTTCAGCACCTCGACGCGGATGGGTTCGTCCTGCACGCGGCGGCCGGTGCGGGTGGCCTGGACGACGACCTCCTCGACGGACTGTTCCTTGCTGTCTTCCTGGGCCAGCGCAGGCGCCGCCAAACCGGCCAGGGAGAATGTGCTGGCGGCCATGGCGGCCAGGGTGCGGGGGCGCATGCGTTTCGACATGGCGCCTGTCTGCATGCTCTAGCCGCTAGAGCATCAAGCGCCTTGTTTGTGCGGCTACCGGTTCAGCGCCTCGATCACGCGGCAATCGCCAGCGCGCCCCTGACATCCGGCCGCCGCCATGCGTCGCAGTTCCCCCCGCAAAGCCTCGAGCCGTGTGATCTTCTGCTCGACATCGGCGAGTTGCGCCGCCGCCAGAGCGTTGGCTTCTTCACAGGATCGGTCGGGATCGTCGGTCAACGCCAGCAGGGAACGGATCGCGTCGACCGAAAAACCCAGCTGGCGGGCGTGCCGGATGAACGCCAGACGTCGGACGGCGGCCTCGCCATAGACCCGGCGGGCGCTCTCCGTCCGGTCGGGTTCCGGCAGGAGGCCGATCTGCTCATAGAAACGGATCGTCGGAATTTTCACGTCAGCAAGCCGGGCGAGCTTGCCGATGCTGATGGCTGAGGCGTGCGGCATCCGCGGACACTAGGGCCTCCATCCTCTAGTCGCTAGAGGTTGGGCAAGCCAGACGGCGATGGCGACCTGACCTAGGCGCCTTCGCCGGTCAGCAGCCAGCGCGCGCAGTCCTCGCCGAGTTCCTCTCTCGCCTTCGTCTCGTAGGCCAGGCTGTCGGCGGCGGTCAGCACGTCGCGCCATCGGCCGTTGACGCCCTTGTTGATGAAGGTCTCGGCGCCGCCCTCCCACGGCATCCCGCCCAGCGGCGCATAGCGTTCGGCGTGGGCCTTCATGAACTCGAAGGTGCAGTGCTCGACCAGCGTCGGCCACTTGGCTTGCGGGACCTCGATCTCCAGGAACTCGGCGATCTGGCGCATCTCGCCGGCCAGGTCGGCCTTCAGTTGATTGAAATGCACCAGCCTGACGTTGGGCTGGTCGCGCAGCGCCCACCAGCTGCGGGTGTTCTCCCAGAACGACCAGAACGGCTCGCCGTCGTGCTCCAGCCAGTTCAGGAAGTACCGGCGGATGTCGGGATCGGCCTGCGGCAGCGGCGGTCCGACCCGCCCGGGCTGCAGGTTGAACAGGTCGTAGGTCTCGGGTTTGAAGCTCGAGTGGTGGTGATGCAGGCTCCACATCACGTCACGGCCGTCGCGTCCGACGTAGAGGTACTTGGCCTTCGGCGACATCACCAGGGCGTCGGCCGGCAGGTGGGTCTTCAGCACGCGGCGATGGGTCTGGGCGATCACCATCTCGCGGACCTCGGGCGGGATGATCCGCATGTCCCACCAGGGCGAGATCTGCGAGACCGCAACGTCCGCATCGCCCTGGAAGATCAGCTGCGCCACGATCTGCTGCATCCAGGTGGTGCCGGACTTGGCGTAGGTGCTCACGATCACGTCGCCGTCGTGGAAGACGAAGTCGTCCCAGAACGTGGAATCCATGTGGTGGTTATGCAGCTCGCGCGTCTTGCGCGGCGTCATGGTGGCGGCTTCACCCATGCCCAGGCCTCCCTTTCGGGATGAGCATATACCGACGTTCTTTGACTGTGGAAGCTAGACGGCGACCAGCTCGCGGTCTTCCTGGTCGGCGTACTGGCCGCCCTTGCGGTAGCGGTAGAGATAGCCCGGCAACACCGCCTCCAGCGTGGTCGGCGTGATCCCCAGGTCCGCGAGGCCAGGATAGGCGCCGCTGACGACATTGTCGCTCTTGAGCAGGGTTACCTGGTCGGAGGTGACCGGCGGGGCGATGACCATGCCCGCCAGGTCGCCCAGCCCGCCGACCACGCCGGCCACCGGCCAGGGCAGCGGCAGAAGGACGCGCCGCTTGTTGATCTCGGTCAGCATGAGCTGCATCAGCGCCTTGAAGCTGAAGACGCCCGGGCCGCCCAGTTCATAGGTCTGGCCCGCGGCTTCCGGCAGGCTCACCGCTCGGGTGACGGCCGCGGCGACGTCGCCGACGAACACCGGCTGGAACCGGGTGTGGCC
>JBOHKZ010000544.1:0-9576 GCA_050729355.1 Phenylobacterium sp.
GTCGCTACGCGCTCACTTGCGGGTGAAGGCGCCGAACTTGGCGTTGAAGCGCGACACGCGGCCGCCGCGGTCGAGCAGCTGGTGGCCGCCGCCGGTCCACGCCGGGTGGGTCTTCGGATCGATATCCAGGTTCAGCGTCGCACCTTCCTTTTGGTAGGTGGAGCGGGTCTGATAGCTGGTGCCATCCGTCATCACCACGGTGATGAAATGGTAGTCCGGGTGGGTGTCTTGTTTCATCTCGGAGGCATCCGACTTAAAGGAGCGGCGCGCGTCCAGTGACTGGTCAGGCGCGACGGAGCGCCGCCTATACAGAAAAGGCGGCTGAGGGGCAAGGGCGCGAGTTCTATGAGTGATACAGGCGTCGAGCCGCAGGTTGAAGGGCGGCCGACTGCGGGCGCAGCCCTCGCGCAACAGATTTCCGACGCCGAGGAGCGCCGCGCCAAGAGCCGTAACGTCCGCGCGCTCGGCCGGCTGATACCTTTCATCGCCGCCCACCGCCTGGATGCGGGCCTGGCGGGCGTGTTCCTGACCACCGCGGCGGCGGCCAGCCTGGGCCTGACCGGAGCCGTGCGCCTGCTGGTCGACCATCTGACGGGCGCGCAGCAGGCCCATGCGACCCCCCAGTCGATCGCGCCTTGGTTCTGGCTGCTGGGCGGGGTGGCGGTCGCCTTGGCGCTCTCCTCGGCCTTCCGCTACTTCTTCGTCACCAAGCTGGGCGAGCGGATCGTCGCGGACCTGCGCAAGGCGACCTACGCCCACATCCTGACCCTCGACCCGGCCTTCTTCCTGGCCACTAAGACCGGCGAGGTGCTGTCGCGGCTGACCACCGACATCCAGATCGTCGAGAACCTGCTCACCACCTCGATCTCGGTCAGCCTGCGCAACCTGCTGACCCTGATTGGCGGCCTGGCCTTCATGGTGGTGGTCAGCCCGAAGATGACCGGGCTGATCCTCATCACCTTCCCCTTCGTGATCGCGCCGCTCTTCCTGTTCGGCCGCCGGGTGCGCAAGCTCACGGCCTCCACCCAGGACCAGTTCGCCAAGGCCATCGGCCACGCCGGCGAGACGCTCGACGCCCTGGAGATCGTCCAGGCCTTCGGGCGCGAAGCGTCCGGCGCGGCCAGCTTCGGCGCGGCGGTCGAGGCCTCCTTCCGCACGTCCCTGCGCCGCATGACCGCGCGGGCCATGATGACGGCGGCGGTCATCGCGCTGGTGTTCGGTGGAATCGTCTGGATCCTCTGGCTCGGCGTCAACGATGCGCTGGCCGGCAACCTCACATGGGGGACCTTCTTCCAGTTCGCGCTGCTGGCGGTGATGACGGCGGGCTCGGTCGGCGCGTTGGGCGAGACCTGGGGCGACGTGCAGAAGGCGGCCGGGGCCATGGAGCGCGTCTCCGAGCTGCTCGCGGCCACGCCCGGCATCTCCGCGCCGCCGAACCCGCATCCGCTGCCGAAGCCGGCGCGTGGCGAACTGGCGATGGAGGACGTGCAGTTCTCCTATCCGAGCCGTCCCGACCTGCCGGCCCTGAAGGGCTTCAGCCTCAATGTGCGCCCAGGCGAGCGCGTGGCGCTGGTGGGTCCGTCCGGCGCAGGCAAGAGTACGGTCTTCCGCCTGCTGCTGCGCTTCTATGACCCGCAGGCCGGCCGCGTGCTGGTGGATGGGGTCGATCTGCGTGACGCCGACCCCGCCGAAGTCAGGGCCCGCATGGCGCTGGTCGCCCAGGACTCGCCGCTGTTCTCCGGCTCGGCGTTGGAGAACGTCCGCTTCGGGCGCGAGGCGGCCAGCCTCGACGAGGTCCAGGCCGCCGTCCGCGCCGCCCAGGCCGAGACCTTCCTGGCCGCCCTGCCGCAGGGCATCGACACCCCGGTCGGCGAACGGGCCCGCAGCCTCTCCGGCGGCCAGCGCCAGCGGCTGGCGATCGCGCGGGCCCTGGTCCGCGAGGCTCCGATCCTGCTGCTGGACGAGGCCACTAGCGCGCTGGACGCCGAGAACGAGCGGCTCGTGCAGCGCGCGCTCGACGAAGCCATGGTCGGCCACACCACCCTGGTCATAGCCCACCGCCTGGCGACCGTGCTCAAGGCCGACCGCATCGTGGTGATGGACGAGGGCCGCGCCGTGGAAGAGGGCACCCACCACGAACTGGTGGCCCGGAAGGGGCTCTACGCCCGCCTGGCCTCTCTGCAGTTCGGCGAGGCGGCCTAGCCGCAGGGTCTCAACCGGCCACTCCCTTTCCCGCGGTACGCGGGAGAGGAAGGGCTTAGCCGCGCGCCTTGACGGCCAATCCCGGGAAGTCGCTGAAGAGGCCGTCGATGCCTGAGGCGAAGAGCGCCTTGTAGACCGCATCGACGTCGCCGTGGTCGGCGGGCGCGGTTCCCTTGCGCAGCTTGGGCGGCAGGAAGGCGTTCTCGGCGCGGACGGTCCAGGGATGGACCGCGAGCCCCGCCGCGTGGGCGTCGGCGACCAGCGAGGTGGCCGGGCCAAGCCCGCCATCGACGGTCGGGATCACCAGCGGCCATTCCGGCCCCAGGCCCTCGGCGAAGGCGGCGATGGCCTTGATCCCCGCCGCGGACTTCACATCCACCGGGGCGGCGCCCGAACCCACCAGCATCACCCGGCGCGCCTTGGTCGTGGCGCCGATCGCCTTCAGCGGCGCCACTTCAAAGCATTGGACGAAGACCGGCGCTGATTTCGAGTCCAGGCCGTAGACCTTCAGGGCGTCGGCCAGCCGTCGCTCCATCGGCAGGCCCAGGCCCGCGAAATAGGTCGGGTGCTTCATCTCCGGATAGGTGCCGATGGTGCGGCCGAGCCGCTTGCTCTCGGCCTTCGCCAGCTCGACGACCTCCTGGTAGGTCGGGACCTGCGCCTGGCCGTCGAACTTGGCGCTGCCGGGCCGCAGCGCCGGCAGCCGTTCGCGGGCGCGCAGGGTCTTGATCTCGGCGAGGGTGAAGTCCTCGGTGAACCAGCCGGTGATGCTCTGGCCGTCGACGACCTTTGTGGTCTTGCGGGCGGCGAACTCCGGATGGCTTGCGACGTCGGTGGTTCCGGCGATCTCGTTTTCGTGCCGGACCACGAAGTGGCCGTCTTTGGTGAGGACCAGGTCGGGCTCGATGAAGTCCGCGCCCTCGGCGATGGCCAGGCGATAGCCCAGCAGGGTGTGCTCAGGCCGTTCGCCGCTGGCGCCGCGGTGGGCGATAATGAGAGGCTTTGGTCTGGTCTGGGCCATGGCGGGAAGCGCGCTCAGCGCGGCTGTGGCGGCGGCAAACGTCCTGCGCGTGATCTTCATGACGTCGCCCCCTATCGCGGTCGTGCGACAGTCCGACGTCAGTCTCGTTCAGGTCAACTACTTCGCCGCCTGGCGCAGGCGGTCCAGAAGCTGCGGCTGGATTTCCAGGTTGCCGGCGCAGACCGAGCCCGTGCCCAGCACGTCGTCCTCGCCGTTGGCGTTGGTCACCCGACCGCCGGCCTCGGTCACCAGCAGGATGCCGGCGGCGATGTCCCAGGCGTTCAGGTCGCGCTCCCAGTAGCCGTCGTAGCGGCCGGCGGCGACCCAGGCGAGGTCGAGCGCGGCGGAGCCGAAGCGGCGGACGCCCGCCACCCGCTGGCTGATCTGGTGCAGTTCCTTGAGGAAGGTGGCGTGCTGGCCGTGGCCTAGGAACGGGATGCCCGTGGCCATCACCGCCTCGTCCATCCGGGTGCGCGCCGCGACCCGCAAGCGCTTGTCGTTGACGAAGGCGCCCTTGCCCTTCTCAGCCCAGAAGAGGTCGTTGGAGATGGGGTTGTAGGTCACCGCCGCCACCACGGCGCCTTCGCGCTGCAGGGCGATGTTGATCGCGAAGTGCGGGATGGCGTGCAGGAAGTTGGTGGTGCCGTCGAGCGGATCCACGATCCAGGTGTGGGTCTTGTCCGTGCCCTCGATCATCCCGCGCTCTTCGCCGAGGAAGCCGTAGCCCGGGCGCGACTTGCTGAGCATTTCGAAGATGGTCTGTTCGGCCTTGAGGTCCGCCGCGGAGACGAAATCGGCCGGCGCCTTCTTGGCCACCTGCAGTTCGGCGAGCTCGCCGAAGTCGCGGTTGAGCCCACGCGCCGCCTTGCGGGCAGCGTCGGACATGACCTTCAGAAGGGCGGATTGGGTGCTCACGGTATGAAAGATCTCGGACGGGTTTGAGGGCGCGGAACCTAGTCTTCGGCCCCCTCTAAGGCAAGGCGCGCGCGGCGACGCCCTTGGCGATCTCCTCGTTGAAGGCGGCGACCGCCGCCGCGGGACCCTCCGCGTAGCCCCAGACTCCGGCCGAGACCGCCAGGAAGTCAGCGCCGGCGGCGGCGAGGCTGGCGGCCGTCTCGACGGTGAGGCCGCCGATGGCGACGCACGGAATGACCATGTCCGCCTGCCAGCCGGTCAGAAGCTCGGGGTCCGCGCGGGTGGAGGCGTCCTTCGTGGTGGTCGGGAAGAAGGCGCCGAACGCGACGTAGTCCGCGCCGCCCTCCGCCGCCTCCATCGCCAGGTGAAGGCTGTCGTGGCAGGTGACGCCGATCATGGCGTCTGGGCCCATGACCTTGCGCGCCTGGGCCAGCGGCATGTCGTCCTGACCCACGTGCACGCCGTCGCAGCCGAGGCGGGCGGCTAGGTTCGGGCAGTCGTTCAGGATCACCGCCACGCCACGCGCCTGGGCGATAGGCATGAGCGCGTCGACCGCCGCGGCGACGATGTCGTCGGAAACGTCCTTCAGGCGGATCTGCAGGGCGGCCACGTCGCCGGCGTCCAGGGCGTGGCCGAGCGTGCGGCCGAAGCCTGCCAGGTCGTCGAGCCTTGGCGGGGTGATCAGGTAGAGACGGCAGAGCGGCGGGGACATACCCGGGCTAAACGCTATCTGAGCAACGCCTTCAAGAGGTAGGCGACGACCGCGGTGCCGAGGGCGGCGGTCACGGCCAGCCCGGCGAACCATCCCAGGCGCTTCCAGAGCGGGGCCAGCGGTGCGCCCGGCTCGGGCGGAGGTTCAATGATAGCCTTCACCGGGGACCACCTTGCCGCGGAAGATCCAGTAGACCCAGGCGCTGTAGCCGATGATCGCGGGCAGCAGGACCGCGCCGCCGCCGAGCATCAGGGCCAGGGTGTTGTCCGGGTTGGCCGCCTCGCGGAACGTCATGCTGTAGGGGACGATGTAGGGGAAGAAGCTCGCCGCCAGTCCGAGATAGCCCGAGAGGAAGACGAGGCCTGCGCCAAGGAAGGGCGTGAAGTGCGCCTTGCGCATCAGGCCGATCGCCGAGATCGCCAGTCCGACCGCGCCCAGCGCCGGGATCGCCAGCAGGGGGGTGAGCTTGCCGAGGTCGAAGGCGCCGTTCTGGAAGCCCCAGCGCGCGGCGATGTTGGCATGGACGAAGAGGGTGGCCAGGCTGGTCGCCGCCAGCAGGGCGGCCACGGCGCCGGCCGATATCCAGGCCCAGAGGCGGGCGCGGTCGTGGAGTGCGCCCTCGGTGCGCCAGACCAGCCAGGTCGCGCCAAGCAGCGCGTAGCCGGCGATCAGGCCTGCGGCCACCAGCAGGGTGTAGGGCGTCAGCCAGTCGAACGGCCCGCCGGCGAAGGCGCCGTCCTTCAGCGTCATGCCCTGGATGAAGCCGCCCAGCACCAGGCCCTGGGCGATCGTCGCGGTGAGCGAACCCACCGTGAAGGCGGCGGTCCAGAACGCCTTGCCGCGCCGGCGTCCACGCAACCGGAACTCGAAAGCCACGCCCCGCAGGATCAGGGCGAGCAGCATCAGGAGGACGGGGATGTACAGCGCCGGCATCACCGCGGCGTAGGCGAGCGGGAAGACGGCGAAGAGGCCGCCGCCGCCCAGCACCAGCCAGGTCTCGTTGCCGTCCCAGACCGGGGCGACGGTGTCCATCATCACGTCCCGCTCGGCCGGCGAGTCCGCGAAGGGGAAGAGGATGCCGATGCCGAGGTCGAAGCCGTCCAGCAGCACGTACATCAGGACGGTGAGCGCCATGATGCCCGCCCAGATCAGCGGAAGGTCGAGGGTCATGGCCTAGTCCTCCGGCTCGTGAGGCGAGGCGGCCAGGGCGTAGCCCGGCGGCCTGGGCCCCGCCGCCTCCGTCACCTCGGCGTTCGGCCCCGCCGCGATCAGCCGCAGGATGTAGAGAGCCCCGACGCTGAAGACGACCGCATAGATCACCATGAACGCCAGGAGCGAGGCCGAGACCTGGCTGGCGCGGATTGGGGAGACGGCGTCGGCGGTCCGGAGCACGCCGTAGATCACGTAGGGCTGGCGGCCGACCTCGGCGACGATCCAGCCGCAGATCACCGCCACGAACCCGGCCGGGCCCATGGCCACGCTGGCCCACAGGAACGGCCGCGAGTGATGCGGCCCGCCGTTGCGCCAGTAGAGCCAGGCTCCCCAGGCGCCCAGGGCGATCATCGCGGTTCCCAGGCCGGCCATCACCCGGAAGGCCCAGAAGACGATGAACACCGGCGGCCGATCTTCGGGCGCGAACGACTTCAGACCCTTGATCTCCGCCTTGGCGTCGCCCGCGGTGATCCAGCTGCCCAGCGCCGGTATCGAGAGCTCCCAGCGGTTGCCCTCGGCGGCGCGATCCGGCCAGGCGGCGATGTGGAAGGGCTGCTCGGTGCGGGTCTCCCAGAACGCTTCGATGGCCGCGAGCTTGGCCGGCTGCACATGCAGCACCTGCTTGCCCGAGGCGTCGCCGACGAGGAGTTGCAGCGGCGCGGCGATCGCGAACATGCCCACCGCCATCTTCAGCGCGATGCGCGAGGCGTCTTCGTCCGGGTCCTTCAGGATGCGCCAGGCCGAGGCTGCGCCCACCACAAGGGCGGTGGTCAGGTAGGCCGCCAGCACCATGTGCGCCAGCCGCGCCGGGAAGGTCGGCGAGAAGATCACCTGCATCCAGCTGACCGCCCGCAACGTCCCGTCCGCCAGCTGCGCGAAGCCCGTCGGATGCTGCATCCAGCTGTTGGCCGAGATGATCCAGAACGCCGACGTCAGGGTGCCGACCGCCACCAGCGTCGTCGCCGCGAAATGCAGTCTCGGGCCGACCTTCTTCCAGCCGAACAGCATGACGCCCAGGAAGCTCGCCTCCAGGAAGAAGGCGGCGAGGACTTCGAAGGCGAGTAGAGGGCCGATCACCGGCGAGGCCACTCTGGAAAAGACGCTCCAGTTGGTGCCGAGCTGGTAGGACAGGACGACGCCCGAGACCACGCCCATCCCGAACGAGATGGCGAAGATCTTTATCCAGAAGAGATAGAGGTCCTTGAAGACCTCATTGCGGGTCGTCAGCCAGAGCCCCTCGAGCACCGCCAGGTAACTGGCCAGCCCGATCGTGAAGCTCGGGAAGATGATGTGAAATGCAATCGTGAAGGCGAATTGCAGCCGCGACAGCAGGGTTGCGTCGAAGTCCATATTTTCAGCCTCGAACGGCGCGCCGGGTCGGGCGAACACGTTTCCCCGTGTCAACAACGCCTCAGTACAGCTTTCGGCCATGCGGCGCACGGTCGCGTGTTCGTGAGCTGGCGTATCAGTTGCGAATGACTTGCAAACGCGTTCGCAATTGGCTATCTGTGGATCATCGATCTGGAGCTTCCGCGCCACCCATGTACGTCTGCAATTGCAACGGCATCCGCGAACGTCAGGTGCGTGCGGCCATCGCGGCCGGCGCCACGCGTCCGGCGCAGATTTTCAAGGCCTGCGATTCCGCCGCCCAATGCGCCCGTTGCGTCTGCGACATGCGCAAGATCCTCGACGAAGAACACGAAGCTCTGCGCTACGCCGCCGAGTAGTTCTCGCGCTTAAATCGAGAGCGCAAATCACTTGCAAACATAGGCTTTGACTTCAGCCCGCCCGGGCGTGAGGTATGCCCGATCAGGACAGATCCGGGAGGCTGAACGTGCAGGGCGACAAGGCGATTATCCGGCTCTTGAACCAGGTGCTCACCAACGAGCTCACCGCGGTGAACCAGTACTTCCTGCATGCGCGGATGTACGAGAACTGGGGGCTGAAGCAGCTCGGCAAGGTCACCTACGACGAGTCGATCGGCGAGATGAAGCACGCCGACAAGCTGATCAAGCGCATCCTCTTCCTCGACGGCCTGCCGAACCTGCAGGACCTCCACAAGCTCAAGATCGGCGAGAACATCGGCGAGACGCTGGAGTCCGACCTCGCCGTCGAGACCGGCGGGCGGGTGCTGCTGGTGGACGGGGTGAAGCAGTGCGAGCTTGGCCAGGACTACGTGTCCCGCGAGCTGCTCACCGAGATCCTGGTGGACACCGAAGAGCACATCGACTTCCTGGAGACCCAGCTCCAGCTCCTGCGCGCGCTGGGCGAGCAGAACTACCTGCAAAGCGCCATGGGCGAGCTCGGCGAGAGCTGAGCCGGAACCGGCGTGGACATCGGGGGCTTTTCCTCGCAGGGAAATCTCCGGAGCCAGCCGATGCCGTCCAACCGCGTCCGAGGCGCTGTCGACAGCCTTGCAAACAGCCGGGGCCGTTCGATGCAGCACATCCTCGTGGGCCTGGGCCTCACGGTCGGGGCGGTGGCGCTCTCGGCCCTGGTCGCGCGGCTGAACGCGCCGACGCCCGACAATGTCGAGGTCTATTCCGACTACGAAGAGCTGGTCCAACCGGAGTTCAAGCCGCCGCCGAAGGTGTTTTCGGTGATCTGGCCGCCGCTGTTCATGGCCTTGACGATCTCCGGCCTGCGCATCTGGAACGCGCCGCGCAGCGCAGCCCGCACCCAGGCCCTGACGCTGTGGGGCGCCGTGCAGGCGCTGAACGCGGTCTGGATGGCGCTAGGCCCCAGGCGGCTCGGCGGACAGCTCTCGGCGGCTGTGGCGTCGCTGGGCGCATCGGCCGCCTATGTCTGGCGCGCGCGCCAGGTTGACCCGCCGGCCGCCGGCCTGGTCGCGCCCTATGTGGGCTGGGTCGGCTTCGCCAACGTGCTGACCGAGGAGCTCTGGCGCAGGAATCCGCAGGCCCGGACGCTGCACTAAGGGGCGGTCAGTTCCGGGCGGCCTTGCCCAGGCGTGGTTCGGTCCCGGCCAGGAGCCGCTGAATGTTGGCGCGATGGAGCGCGACGACATAGACGCCGCCGGCGATCACCAGCAGCCGGTAGGGCAGCGGGTGTTCCAGGCCGCAAATGAGCGCGATGGCCGTCAGCGCGCCCAACATCGAACTCAGGGAAACAATCCTGGAAATCGCTAGCGCCAGGGCAAAGACCACCGCCGCGCCCAGGCCGACGGGCCACGACATCGCCAGCAACACGCCGATCCCTGTCGCCGCGGATTTGCCGCCGGTGAAGTTCAACCAGACCGAACGGCTGTGTCCCAGCAAGGCGGCAAGTCCGGTCAGGCAGACAGCCCAGGGAAGCCAGGTCTGCAGATCCAGCGCTGTCGGCGGCGTGACGGACGGCGAGGCGTAGAGCCGCGGAACGAACAAGCGGATGAAGACGATCGCCGCCGCGCCCTTCAGCACGTCCACCAGGAGCACGACCAGCCCGGGCCAGGTTCCCAGGGTCCGCAGGGCGTTCGTCGCCCCGGTGGATCTGGAGCCGTGCTCGCGGATATCGATGC
>JBOHKZ010000545.1:0-13219 GCA_050729355.1 Phenylobacterium sp.
GATGTGGCCTCGATCCCCGAGATCGAGCTGGTCGCGCAGTTCGCGCCGGGCGCCCGCATGGCCTTCATGCACCCGGTGAAGAGCCGCCGCGCCATCGGCAGCGCCTATCATGACCACGGCGTGACGACGTTCGCGCTCGATACGCATGAAGAGCTGGCGAAGATCCTCGAGGCGACCGACGGCGCGACCGACCTGACCCTGATCGTCCGTCTGGCGGTCTCGGCGGAAGGCGCGGCCTATTCGCTGTCGGGCAAGTTCGGCGTCGAAACCCACGATGCGGCCAGCCTGCTGCTGGCCACCCGCCGCGCCACCGAGGGACGCATGGGCGTCTCCTTCCATGTCGGCAGCCAGTGCATGCGGCCCACCGCCTTCCAGGCGGCCATGGCCCAGGCCAACCGCGCCATCGTGCGCGCCGGCGTGCTGGTCGACATCGTCGACGTGGGCGGCGGCTTCCCGTCCGTCTATCCCGGCATGATGCCGCCGGAGATGGCCGACTACATCGACTCGATCGACCGCGGCTTCGCCGAGATGTCGGTCCACGAAGACACCGAGCTCTGGTGCGAGCCGGGCCGGGCCCTGGTGGCCGAGGCCTCGTCGATCCTGACCAAGGTCGAACTGCGCAAGGGCGACGCGCTCTATCTGAACGACGGCAGCTACGGCAGCCTGTTCGACGCGGCGCACGCCAAATGGCCCTTTCCGGTGAAGCTGTTCCGCAACGAAGGCGGCGAACCGATGGAAGTCGAAGGCCCCCTGCGGCCCTTTCGTTTCTACGGCCCGACCTGCGACAGCCTCGACCACATGCCGGGCCCGTTCTGGCTGTCGGACGACATCCGGGAAGGCGACTACATCGAGATCGGCATGCTGGGCGCCTATGGCATCGCCATGAACACCCGCTTCAACGGTTACGGCGACGCCGAGACCGTGGTCGTGGAAGACGCCCCGATGGCCTCGATGTTCGGGCTGGCTGGCCGCACCATCCGGCTGCCGCGCGAGCAGCAGGAAGATGAGCGCAAGGTCGTGCGCCTGTCGCGTCCGAAGGGCCGCGCCGGCAAGAGCCGCCGTAAGCGGTAACAACCGACACGCTTCAGGTGTTAAAGGCACGGCCGGTCGCTCCGTCCCGGTCGTGCTTCTCATGGGCGGGGTCAGGAAAAGTGTTTTCGGTTTTCCGCCCGGGCCCCGCCCCACTTTTGGTGAAGCGCGGTCCGAGCGGCGAACCGGTATCCACTTCGCCTGACCGCGCTACGGACGGGCGCTCAAACTCCGAAGGACACGAGAGAATGAACGCTGACGTTCAGAAGACCAACCGCAAGGCCGAGCTGCTGGCCAACACCGTCGAGCACGTGGCGATCGACCAGTACGACGCCCGGCCGATCATCGACGCCATGCGCCAGATGAGCTTCACCAGCCGCGACACCGCCCGCGCCGCCGACATCTGGTCGATGTCGCTGGAAGACGCCGGCTGCTCGACCTGGCTGACCCTGGCCGGCTCCACCTCGGCCGGCGGCTGCATGCATATCTACCGCGACATGGTGAAGTACGGGATGATCGACGTGATCGTCGCCACCGGCGCCTCGATCGTCGACATGGATTTCTTCGAGGCCCTGGGCTTCAAGCACTACCAGGCGCAGTCCAACGTCGACGACCGCGACCTGCGCGACCTCTACATCGACCGCATCTACGACACCTACATCGACGAGGAAGAGCTGCAGAACTGCGACGGGACGATCTACGCCCTGTGCGAGATGCTGGAGCCGCGCCCCTATTCGAGCCGCGAGTTCATCCACGAGATGGGCAAGTGGCTGGCGGCGGGCAACGCCAAGAAGCCTGACAGCCTCGTCGAGGTCGCCTACCGCGAGGGCGTGCCGATCTTCTGCCCGGCGTTCGTCGACAGCTCGGCCGGCTTCGGCCTTGTGAAGCACCAGGTGGAGCGGATGAAGGCGGGCAAGCCCTACCTGACCATCGACGCAGTGGCCGACTTCCGTGAGCTGACCGACATCAAGCTGGCGGCTGGCACGACCGGCCTCTTCATGGTCGGCGGCGGCGTTCCGAAGAACTTCGCCCAGGACACCGTCGTCTGCGCCGAGATCCTCGGCCACGAGGCGGAGATGCATAAGTACGCCGTGCAGATCACCGTCGCCGACGTCCGCGACGGGGCCTGCTCGTCCTCGACGCTCAAAGAGGCCTGCTCCTGGGGCAAGGTCGACGTCACCTGGGAGCAGATGGTGTTCGCCGAAGCCACCACGGTGGTGCCGCTGATCGCCTCGGACGCCTGGCACCGCGGATCGCACAAGGCCCGCACCAAGCGCCGCTGGGCCAAGCTGTTCGAAAAGGCCGCCGCCTAGTCAAGGAAATGGCCGTCGCCGGGGGGATCGGCGGCGGCCACTTCGGCGTCGGGGAGGACGTCTCGACGCTATTCGCAGTAGACGCGGACCTTGGCGTCCTGGGCGTCCACATCGACGCTGAAGTCCTCCAGATGGGCGATGAGGTCCTCGAGGTTCTCGGGCTTCAACTGGCCGATGTCGAAGGGCACGCCGTTCTTGGCGAGCTCCGCATTGACCTGGTTGCGGGCGGCCGGCGGGATCAGGCTGGTCAGCCGCACGCCGGCCCGCAGCAGCGCCATGGGCACGCGGATGTTGACCTTGGTCGGCCCCTCGTCCGCGTCAGCCGCATCCACCGACACCCGCAGGTATTTCGGCGGCGGCTTGTTGTGGCCGGCGGACGCGCTCTCGAACGACCCCAGCGTCGAGCCGTTGCGTTCCATGGCCGCGATCAGCCGCTCGGCCTCGTCGGCGTTGATCTTGCCTTCGGCCAGCATCTGCAGGACCGAGCGACGGTCGTCGTTCATGACATGGTCTCCTAGAAGATCCGGATGCGGACGAGCGCATCGGCGGTGTCGACGTCGATGTCCGTCCCGCTCAGGGCGAGCAGGGTGTCGCCCAGTCGAAAGACCGCCGCGGCGCAGTTCATGCCGCGAAGCGGCGGGGCGAGGTAGAGCAGCGGGATCAGCAGGATCGGGATCGGCGCCAGGAGCACCAGCAACGGCGTGAGCGGCAGCCACAGCCGGACCACGGTGCGCCGCGGCTCGGGCCGCACCCGCACCCGGGCGACGGGACGATCGGCGGTCCGCGCCTCCTGCATGACCTCGCCGAAACGGCGGACGGCGGGTGGAAAGGCGTTCATCAGCGTCCCTCCAGATCGGAGATGGCCTGGTCGGCGGTGATCTCGCCGCGCGCCAGGCGCTCAAGCACCTCGCTGCGGCCGGGTTGCGGATCGGTCTCCACGAACTCCAGGCTGGCGGCGATGCGGTTCAGGCGGGCCTTCACGGTCGGATAGGAGACGCCGAACACCTGCTCCATCTCCTTGATCGAGCCGTGGCTGCGCACGAAGGCGGCGACGAACACCTGATCCTCGGCGGAAAGCTGGGCCAGCCTCGGCAGCTCGAAGGCGCCTTCAATGGCCACGTCCTGCTCGGTGAGCCGGACCCGCTCGACCACGATCGGTCGCCCGCGGGTCAGCTCGCTCAACGCCTGCCAGTCTTGGGTTTTCGTCGATCTCATAACCTGAGAATTCATTTTCTTAAGTTGCGAGTCAAGTTTTTTAATTTAGAGGCCGCGAATTCCGAAATTCGTCGGCAAGGGCCATTGAAACCGTCATGCGGCTCTGCCAACACCGGGCCCAGCAGTAAGGAGACGGCAATGGCTTGGAGACTGGTGGCGATCGCAGCAGCGGCGACGATGATCGGAGCCAAGGAGGCGCCGACGCCGCCCACCCCCTTGGCGCCACCCCAGCCCTACCTGGGCGCCGCCTTGCCAGACACCTACAAGATCCTGCCGCCGGCGCCGGTCGCCGGGACCACCCGCTACGAGGCCGATCGGACCGTGTTTCTCGCGACCCGCAGGTTCAAGGACACGCCGCGCTGGTCACTGGCCCAGGGCGACGACAACTCCGCCGGCATCATCAAGGACATGAGCTGCGCCGTCGGCGTGGAACTGACCGCCAAGAACGCGCCGAAGACCACGGCCCTGCTGTTCCGCACGAGGACCGACGTCAGCCGCGCGACCAACCAGCCGAAGGACATCTACAAGCGCCAGCGGCCCTACCTGATCGACGAGGGCCCGATCTGCGTGAACAAGTCGGACGACCTGGCCAGGAGCCCCGACTACCCCTCCGGCCACAACACCTGGGGCTGGACCATCGGTCTGCTCCTCGCGGAGCTGGCGCCGGACCGCGCCACGGAAATCCTCTCCCGCGCCCGGGCGTTCGGAGAGAGCCGTCTGGTCTGCGGCGTGCATAACCTGAGCGCCGTCGAGGCTGGCCGGATGAACGGCTCGATCGTGGTGGCGGGCCTCCACGGCTCGGAGGAATTCCGCCGCGACATGGACGTCGCCCGCAAGGAGGTCGCCGCCGCCCGCAAGGCCGGCCCGGCTCCCGACCCCGCCATGTGCGCCGAGGAAGCCAAGCTGGTGGCTGAAAAGCTCTACTAGCGGCCCTCTCCCCCGCCTCTCCCCGCCGGGGAGAGGAGCCGTTGGCGCTTCGCGGCCCTCTTAGATCCCGGCGTACCACTCGTAGCCGCGGTCTTCCCAGAAGCCGCCGTTGCCCCGGGCGATCTGGCTGTAGTCCGCCACGGCCTCGACGCGCATGACGTACTTGGCGTGCTTGTAGCCGAGCTGGCGCTCGACCCGCAGGCGCAACGGCGCGCCGTAAGGCACCTGCAGCGGCGCGTCGTTCATGTCGTAGGCGAGGATCGTCTGTGGATGATAGGCGTCGATCAGGTCGATGCTCTCGTAGTACTGGCCCGACCCGTCGAGCGTCTCTTCCAGGGTGTCGGCGCAATAGAAGACGATGTAGCGGGCGTCCTTCTTCAGCCCCGCCTGGTCGAGAAGCGGACCCAGCCGGGCGCCCGTCCACTTGCCGATGCAGGACCAGCCCTCGACGCAGTCATGGCGGGTGATCTGGGTGCGTGAGGGCAGCGCACGGAGCTGAGCGAGGCTCAGCGACAGGGGGCGTTCAACCAGGCCGCCAATCTCCAGCCGATAGTCGGCGAAGCCCTTGGCCAGGAGAGCCACATAGTCGTCGTCCTGCGGCTGATGCGTGCCGTTGGACTTGAAGTCCCGGGAGAGCTCGCTGGGTGCGAATTCCCGCGCCAGCGCCTTGCGGTCGACGACCAGGCGCTGGGCGCGGCGGGTCAGGTCTTCGGCGCGCGACAGCACCTTCAGGGTCTTGGGATCGGTCGCGAACTTATCGCAGGCCGCGAGCCAGAGGCCGCCCAGGGAGGCGCCGGCCACCTTCAGCCAGCCCCGGCGATCGGTGGTCGTCATGGCCGGTCTCCTTCGACTTCGATCGCGTAGCGGCCGGTGATCATCGAGCGGATGTTGTTCCAGACGCCCGAGACCAGCACCATCACCAGGTGGACGACGATAAAGGCCACCACCAGGGAGGCGGTGATGAAGTGGATCGTCCGGGCCGACTGACGCCCACCGAACAGGTCCAGCAACCAGGGGGCCGCGGCGTCGAAGCCGGGCGACATGGTCAGCCCGGTCCCGACCATCAGCGGCAGGAGGATGGCGGCCGCGGCCAGGTAGGCGCCCTTCTGCAGCACGTTGTACTGGCGCACCTTCGGGAACCTGAGCTGCGCGTGGGTGACAATCTCATGCCAGACGTTGCGCGGCGCGAGATCGGCCTTGGTCGGCGCGAGGTCCTTGCGGGCGTGGCCGTTCACGAGGCTCATCACCCAGTAGACGATCCCGTTGATCACAAAGAGCCAGGCGAAGAAGAAATGCCAGCGGCGGCCGTCGGCGAGGTCGCGGAAACTGGGGATGGTCGCCCAGGCCGGGAAGCCGCGGGCTTCACGCATGCCGGGCTTGCCGGACCAGCCGAGCAGGCCGGTGGTCTCGATCTTCAGGGACCCGATCTTGGTCACGCCGATGGTCTGGTCGCCCTTCTGCTGGGCGGTCATCGAGACCCAAGGTTCGGCGAAGTGGGACTTCTGTCCCCAATAGAGCGCCGGGTGGGCGTTGAAGATCTGCAGGCCGCTCAGGATCAGCAGGCTGACCGCCAGGACGTTGATCCAGTGCGTCAGACGGGTGACTGCGGAATGTCGGTAGACCAGCACCTTTTCGGCCTTGGCCATGGGTTCGCATCTCCTGAGGCGCGGTCGAACTGTGCCACGAAACGCCATTCGTGCGCGAGCCGCCCCGGGTTACAGCCGATGGGGGCGTTTGCCGAGTACGGAACGCTCGCGCCTCGCCGCCGCTTCTTGCTTCGAACCCGCACGCAGGGAGGCCGCCATGGTCGACGAACGCAAGACCGAGACGCAAAAGCCCTCGTACCGCAGGGGCGGACGCGAGCCCTATCCCATGGAGCGGCGCGACGACGCCATCGAGCTCACCGACGAAACCGGACCGGCGGCCGGCGAGCGCCGCAGCTTCGCCCCCGGCGTCGAGATCGACGAAAGCTGGCTCGGCCCGCGCGGCGACCCTGCCGAAGGCAAGCGCTAGGCGCGAAGCAGCCCCGCCCCTAAGGTCGCCGGCGCAACCGGGGAGCTAAGGCGTTGGGCGAGGGCGTGGAGGTCTGGAGGGGCAGCGTCGCCACCTGGGAATGCGACGCCATGGGCCACCTCAACGTGGGCTTCTACGTCGCCAAGTCGATGGAGGGGCTGATCGGGCTGGCGGCCGAGCTGGGAATGCCGCGCGCCTTTTCACCCGACGCTCTCTCGACGCTCGTGGTGCGCGAGCAGCATATCCGCTTCATCAAGGAGGCCCGGCCCGGCGCGACGCTGCACATGATCGGCGGCGTGGTCGAATGGGGCGAGACGGACGCGCGGCTCCTCCTGCTGCTGCGTCATCGCACCGGCGAGATCGCGGCGGTGTTCCAGACCCTGGTCAGCCACGCCACGGCCAACGAAGCCCGCGCCTTTCCGTGGCCCGACCGTTTGAGCGAGCGCGCCCAGGCGCTGACCATGGAGGTCCCCCCCGAGGCCCGGCCGCGCAGCATCGGCCTCGACCCCGTGGAGAGCCAGGCCAGCCTGGAGCGCGCCGTGGAGCTCGGCCTGAAGCGCACGGCGCTGGGCGCGGTGCGGCCGGCCGACTGCGACGCCTTCGGCCGGATGCGCACCGAGCTGATGATGGCCCGCATCTCCGACGGGATTCCGCACTTCTTCGACGGGACCCGCCCGGGCGCGCAGGAGAACGGCGCACGGGCCGGCGGCGCGGCGCTGGAGTACCGGCTGATCCACCTGGCCTGGCCGCAGGCCGGCGACCGGGTCGAGCTGCGCTCAGGATCGGCCGGCGGGGATGCGCGTTTCCGCAAGCTCGTCCATTGGCTGCTGGACCCGGCGACCGGCCGCCCCTGGGGTGTCGCCGAGGCCATCGCGGTCTCCTTCGACCTCGAGACCCGCAAGCTGATCACCCTGACCGACGAGGCGCTCGCCCAGGCCAACGCCCAGGCGGTTCCCGGCCTGACGCTTTAAGGGCCGGGTGCGTGGGCCGGTTTCCGGCCACGGAAAACACGGAAAGCGCAGGGCGGCTTTACAGGGCCGCGTCGCAGGTCTTGACCGCCAAGCGCACCAAGTTCGCCAAGGGGTCGCGGTGGACGGCGCCGCCGAGGTTGCCGGAGCGTCTTGTTGATCTTGGAGCGCTTGGCGGTGAAATTCGAAGCGGCGCCGCCATCGCGTGGCAGTCGGTCACCACCCCCACGCTGGTCATCCTCCGGTCGTCTGAAAGACGATCCGGGCGACCCAAGCTGAGGTGCAGGCATGAGGGGTCGGCTTGGGTCCCCCGGATCGCGTCTTCGCGCGACCGGAGGATGACGAGCGTGGGGGGTGCAGGTCGGGCTCAGCCGGAATCCGGCGGGGGGCCGTGGGTCTCGGGCGGCGGCGCGACGGGCGGCGGGTCCAGGTACTTCCAGCGGTCGGCGCCAATGTCTTGGCTGAGGGACTGGGCCAGCAAGTGGTCCCTGGCCCATTGATGGTCGCCCCAGAGATCCCAGTCGGGGATGACGCCGAGGTCGGCGCAGATACGGGCCACCAGCTCGCCGATCGGGGCGGTGTCGAGGGTGTCGTCGTAGTCGCCGGCCTCGATCCGTTCGTCGAGATCGTCCAGCAGCCGTTCGACCTCGCGCTCCGAGGACTTCTTCTCCGCCGCCTCGGCCTCGATGGCCTCGGCGACGTAGTCGCGGATCTCGGTCTGGCGTTCGTCCATGGCCTGGCGGATATCCGCCACCCGGCGTTGCTCGCCTTCGCGCCGGACCGTCTCGATCTCTTCGGCGACACGGATCTCCAGCGCCAGCGTCTGGCGCACGGCGCGGGCGATCCGCGAATAGACCAGCCCCAGGTCGGCGGCGCCGAACCGCGAGGGCGGCCGCGGCGTCTCCACGTCAGCCGGCGCCAACGCCTCGTCGCGCGCCGCACGGGCCATCTGCATCCCGATCTCGGCCAGCTCGTGCAGCATGGCCGCCTGCCGCTCCCGCCGCGCCTCGGCGGCGCAGGCGCGAGCCTCCGCTCGATCCTCTGGATCGTCCGGCGCAGGTGCGTTGCTGGCAGGGGCGTTGCTCAAGAACAAAACAAGAACATTGAAACCGGCCATTGTCAAGGTTTTTCGACCGGAGGGCAGGCTCAAGGTCCACGCTCAGGGCGTGCCTTACGCCGGAGCTTCCTCAAGGACGCGCTGGCGCGCGCCGCGTCGCGGCCGGCCTTGAGGCCGGTCCTTGACCAAGCTCCCGCGTAAGGCCGTTGGCCGCCATGGACTTAAGGATGGGTGGCATCCACGGGATGGAAGGGCGTGGCCCGAAAGCGGACTTCGCCGAGTGCTGCTGAGGGTGGAAACCGGACCTGTCGCCTATGGCGTGGAGGACGCTGGTGCGATCCCCCCGTCAGCGCAAATGCGGGTCAGGTCCTCGCGGGCCCAAGCCGACAGGGCCGGCGGGTTTACACCGACCGCTTTCGCGTCCCGGAGCATGGCGGCGCTCTCGCGGGAGTGGATCAGGCCCATAGCCCGCGCCTGGGTGATGTCTTCTCGAATGAGCTGTGCGACGGCCGGGGTAAGCGCGTCGTTTAGTGCCCTGCCGCTCAGCCGCAACAGCACGGCCCGCTCATTTTCGATCAGCCATTGCTCCCCGTCGACCCTGTAATAGACCTGCGCATACGCCAACCGCTCGCCGAGAGGCATGTGGGCGACCGCCCCGGCTTTCACGATGTCCCATGTGCTTGTAGACCCCGCGCCTATCGCCCCGCCGACGAACTTGACCTGCGGACGGGGTCCGCCATTGGCCCACGCGGCCACCCGGTCCAGGTAGCCGCTCCGGCAACGCTCCTCCTCGATATTGAACAGAGCGTTTGAGGAGATACCTCGAATCTCGGACCTTAGCGCTTCGCGCGCCTCGGCCACCTCGACTTGGCGATGCAGCCATTCGACGGCCTGCTCGCCGGCGAGGGCGATTGCGACGGCGATGACGATGATCCCGATCTCCTTCAGGAGTTCGCGCGCGCCGTGCCACGGCTTCGGTCTGTGGATTTCCATGTCGCCCCCAGCAGATCAGCCCAAGCAGATCTTGCGTAACACGGATCGGGGAAAGGTCCGTAACGGGTCGAAAGCGGTCATTGGACCTTCGCCCGAAACGTGACCTTCGACATGCGCGCCTGAAAGCGGACCGCCCGAATGTCCGAGATGGGTGGAAAGCGGACCTAGTCCGGGTTCAACACCTCGGTATGCTCGTCAGGGCTCGCCAGGGAGACCAATGCTCCTCCATCCATTCTGACCATGATCCCCTTGCCCAGTTCGTGCTGCCAATCGGCCTCGGGGAAGTCCTCCGCGAACTCATCGGTGTCCACTGAGACCACGACCACGCCCTTTTCGGCGCTCCCGATGTCAATGCGGTCTCCCAATCGGATCAGACGTCCGTTGATGTCGAGCACTCAACCCTCCCCGGTTCTGTTTGCCCGTCGGCGGAGTTGAGCAAGCGCTCTCCATGCCAAGACGATCGGTGGCGTCAGGGTCGCGCCAACGACGAAGTACCAAACCCCGTTTGAAGCGATGATCCCAACCGTCCAGATCGCAGCAGCGCGCTCACTGATGCCCGAGAGGCCCATCATTGCGACGGCCGTGGGCCAAAGAAAAATGCCCCATGCGGGGAAGCCTATCGAGAGGGTCGTGACATACAGCGCGACGGCGAAGGACAGTCCTACTAACGCCAGCAACAGGCCGTAGTGGAAGGCGCGGACCGCCAGGGACCGAGAGGGTTTCGATGTCATCATCCGCAACCTTCCCGACAGACCATCATCCGTGGTGTAGCAGGCCGTGGTTGAAGGTCCGCTAAGGGTGGAAAGCAGACATCCGCAGGAGCCCGCCAAAGCACTGCTTCACAGTTGACCAAGCCCACCGGACCCGTTCAGGTTGTTCCGATGGGGGTGGGCATGACTGCAGTTGTCGAGATTCATAGCTGGCGCGTTCCCGCGCCCGGCGGCGGCTTGGGTCAAAGCTCTGGTAGCGCTCGATGACGACCGTCACCGTGCGGGACGACCCGTCGATCATCCTCGGGGCGAACACAGATCTCTTCGTCGTTTCAAGCTACTCGTTCAGCAACCGCCAGGCGTTTGCGCCCATGCCGACGGAGCTCTGGTACGACACCGCCGGCGGAGGCATCACGATCCTTCGCGGCGCGGGATTCATTTACGACCGCTTCCAGAACCTGGAGAGCGGCACAATCACAGCCATCGAGTATCGAGGGCAACTCGTCGGGACCAGCCAGAACATCTCAGCGATTGTGGTGACGGGGCTGAGCATACCGGTAGCGCAGTACGTCGACTGGGGCTTCAGCGGCGGCGACACGCCTTTCAGGGAGGCGGCGTTCGGCGGCGGCGATCAGTTTGTCGGAGGCGGTCTTGCGGACTTGATGCGCGCCTATGGCGGCGCGGATTCGATGACCGGAGGCGGTGGCGGCGACACGCTCGAAGGTGGTCAAGGGTCAGACACGATCAGTGGCGGCCTCGGCGACGACAACCTCGTCGGCGGTGATGGCGCGAGTTACCTCCGCGGCGACGAGGGCGACGACCGGATCACCGGCGGCGCGGACTTCGACGACGCCAACGGCAACATGGGCAACGATACGGTCTCCACCGGTGCGGGGGACGACTATGCAGTCGGCGGCAAGGACAACGACCTACTGTTCGGAGAAGCCGGAAGCGACGTCGTCTGGGGTAATCTTGGCAATGACACCTGCGACGGTGGCGATGGCAACGACCAGGTGCGTGGCGGTCAGGGTGACGACAGCGTGTCGGGTGGCGCGGGCGACGACTTCGTCTCGGGCGACAGGGGTGACGATACGATCAGAGGCGGCGCGGGCGCGGACCTGTTTCATAGTTCGGTCGGCGCCGGCATCGACCGTGTGCTTGACTTCAATTTCGCGGAAGGAGATCGAGTCCTGCTCGACCCTGGCACCGTCTATACGCCGTACGTCATCGGGAGCGACATTGTCATCCATATGGGAGGTGGAGACGAACTGATCCTGGTCGGCGTCTCGGTGTCTTCGCTGCCTATAAACGGATGGGTGTTGGTGGGCTAGGCGAGCGGGTCGATGACCTGCCGGTTCGGCTCGGCTAAGGTCCGCAATGGGTCGAAAGCGGACGTAAGGCTCATCCAAGCAAACGGACCTTCCTCGACACCCGCTCTGCACTTGAAGAGCTACTCGGGGGAGATGGCCTGTCCGTTAGGCCGGCTTGGCAGGCGTCGTGAGCCGACGGCGCCAAAGCCGCCAGCCGGCAATCAACCCCAGAGCCAAGATCGCCGCCCATCCAACGACGAGGACGGTCAATGTCCGGCGCGCCTCCATAAGGACGGTCAGGGTATCGACATGGCCGGTACGCCAGAAAACCCATTCGCCAGCGAGCCGCGTCGCCAGTAGGGGCGTGCCGGTCTCGAGCACCACGATCCCGTCACCGCTGTCAGGGTCGAGGCGAGCGGCCGTGTTGATGGCGGGCTCGTTGTCGCCGTCATGCCCGATGATGAAACTCCCGGCATTGTTAGGGGCGTAGAGCATCACTCCGAGGCCCCAGATCTCCGCTCCGTACTGGCGCCCGTGAGGTCTGCGCATCTCCGTTAGGGCCCCGGGGCTGAGGACGCCTCGCCCGATGGCGGCGCCCGTTGGTCCTGGCCGGTGCGCCTGAATGAGCTTGGCGAGGTCCGCCACCGACGTATGCAAGCCCGCCGCGCTGCTCGCCGTGAAGTGGCGCAGCGGCGAACTCTTTCCGGCCTTGTCGAAGGACTCCGCGAGCCGCGGCGCCTGAGCCCCAGGTGGCTCGAACGTGGAGCTGTCCATCCCCATCGGCGCCAGGACGGCGCGCTTCATGTACGCAGCGAAGGGCTCGCCTGTGACGTCCTCGATCATTAGCTGGAGAAGCGCGTAGCCACCGCCGGAATAGCGCCACTCGGATCCTGGTTGAACGCCGACCTTCACGGAGCCGTCTTTGCCAGGAGAGGCGTCAACGGCCTTGGTCAGCGATTCTACGAGGGGCTGGACAGGCTGGCCTGGTGCAAAGCCGCCATAGCCCAAACCGTCGGTGAGGCCGGCCGTGTGGCTCAGGAGGCGCCGAACCGTGACCTGCCGATTGTCAAATCCGCTTGGCGGCAAGCGCCAGCGCTTCAGGTACGTTTCGACAGGAGCGTCGAGGTCGACCCGGCCGGAATCGACCAAGGTCATCACGCCAAGCGCCGTGATCCATTTGCTCAGCGACGCCACCTGGAACAGCGTGTCCCGGCCTACAGGGGCCCCCACGGATGCGAAGCGTTCGTGGAAGATTTGACCGTCCTCGATCAAGGCGAAGGCGATGTTTCCCCGTGACTCTGCCTCGAGCATCCTGTCCGCCGCACGCGCGAACGCCACGGCGTCGCCACGCGGGGCCAGGGGGCGTCGCCACCAGCCCTCAAGCGTTCCCAGGCCGACGACGGCGGTCCACGCCGCCAGGACGGTCAGCGTGGCGAGGAGGCAGAGCAACAAGGGGCGCATCAGAGAGTCGACTCCGACTGAACGAATGGCTCAGCTTGCGCGAAGGCAGCGCTTCTGTCGCGCCACGTTCGGTCAAACGGCAGCAGAGGTCGGTGGAGTGAAGGCTTGCTTTGAGGCCGGATCTCCAATGTCCGCCGGCGCGCTCCAGTCCTCCGCGTCGAGGGACGTCCGCCAAGGGTCGAAAGCGGAACTTCGGACCGACCCTGATAGCGGCCGTCGAACC
>JBOHKZ010000546.1:0-2159 GCA_050729355.1 Phenylobacterium sp.
GCTTAGACGTGTGAGGTCACGCGCATTCCGGGCGTTCTCGGGGCCAAGTTGGCTGGAACGGGCACGAGTCCGGTACGTGAAGAATCTGTAATCTATCCAATAGGTTCAGCGCGAAGCTTCACCAGAGGTCAGAGCCAGGAGCGCGAACGAAGCCAGCCAGTGTTCGCCCATGTAGTCGCCTTCGACCTCGCCGAGCGCGGCCGACAGGTGGGCCTCGGCGGCCTCACTCGCGGCGACCGCTACGAGATCGACATCGGGGAGCGCCGCGGCGATCTCGCGCCAGCACCAGGCGCGCGACAGGTTCAGGCCGTCGAGGTGGGCGATCTTGCCGTCGGTGCGGTCGCTGACACTGGCGGGCGTGAAGAGCGCGGCCGGTTCGCGCTTCGCCGCCCGTGGCAGATAGGCCGTGAGCCATGGGAGGAACTCCTCGGCGGGCAACAGGCGGCGCATGGCCACCGCCGTCACCAGGGTCGCCGAGAGGAAATCGTCGCCGGACGGCTCCCAGGCGGGCGCGTCGCGGTCGGCCAGGTGCCAGGCCCGGACCTTCTCGGCGAAGAGCGCGGTGAGGCCGGCGTCGCCGGCGGCCAGCGCATAGTCCTGGCCCAGCGCCAGGGCGAAGCTGGTCGAGGAATGCACGCCGGTGCGGATCGGATAGTCGGCGCGCGGCAGGAACTCGCGGAAGCGGTCTGCGAAGGCGTCCGCCAGCGGCTGCAGGGTCTGGGCGTAGCGCGGGTCCTCATGGGCCAGCAGTTCGGACTGCAGCTTCAAGAGCCAGCCCCAGCCATAGGGACGCACGAACCCGCGCGAGGCGGGGAGGCGGACATAGGCGGTCTCCGCGGCGACCTTTTCGGCCGTGAAGGCCAGGTCGAAGTGGGCGTGGATGGCGGCGGCTTCCGGGATCCCGGGCTCGCGGCGCAGCAGGCTCGCCAGCAGCCAGTGGCTGTGCACGCAGGAGTGCCAGTCGAAGCTCCCGAAGAAGATCGGATGCAGGTCGCGCTGGCTGCGGACGTCGCCGGGCCCGCTGATGACGTGGTCCATCTTCACCGGGAACTCGCGGGTCACATGGCCGAGCGCGATGCGGGCGAAGCTGGAGGCGATCTGCGGGGTGAGGCGGCTAACGGAACGCGAGGGCATACATCAGGACCATGTTGGCGAGGAGCAGGGGGATGGCTGTGGGGATCTGGGCCTTGATCACCGAATAGCGGTCGGGCAGCTCCAGCAGCGCCGGCGGCACCAGGTTGAAGTTGGCGGCGAGCGGGGTCATCAGCGTACCGCAGAACCCCGAGAGCATGCCGATGGCGCAGACCACGGCGGGGTTGCCGCCGAAGTGGTGGATCAGGATCGGCAGGCCCACGCCGGCGGTGAGCACCGGGAAGGCGGCGAAGGCGTTGCCCATGATCATGGTGAAGCCGGCCATGCCCAGGCAGTAGACGGCGACAGCCGCGCCGCGGGTGTCCATCGGGATCCAGGTGGTGACGAGGTCGCCGACCACCTTGCCGACGCCCGCCAGCGCGAACACCGCGCCAAGCGCGGCCAGCATCTGGGGCAAGAGCGCGGCCCAGCCCACCGTATCCATAAGCCGGCGGCCCTCCTGCAGGGGGCTGATCAGCGGCTGGCGCAGGAGGATGATGGCGACCGCCACCGCGATCACCGCCGCCAGCGCCAGAGAGATGAGGGTCGCCTGCTTGGGATCCAGCAGCGGTCCACCGCCGATCTGAAGGGGCTTCAGCACCAGGACGCCGAAGATCACCACCAGGGGCAGGGTGAGCGCCGGGATGAACAGCTTTTCCCCGAACCGTTCGGAAAGCGCGCGGCGCTCTTCCGGGCTCGTCGTGGCCGGCGCGCCGCGGCCCAGGAGGCCGAACCCGGCGATGGCCGCCAGTCCGAGGACAAGGACGCCGTTGCCTAGGTCGCCCAGCCGGTCGCCGGCCAGGAAGCTCAACGCCACCAGGCCCCAGAAGGCGGCGTTGCCGAGCCGCTTGGCGTTGTTGCGGTCGGTGGCGCTGAGGACCGCGAAGCCCGCGAACATCAGCCCGGCCAGGAGGTAGACGACGCCAAGCTTGATCACGGTTGGACCGCCTGCGGCTCGCGGCGCAGCCGGCGGTCGAAGAGCAGCAGCCGGACCGAATGGATCGCGAAAGCGGCTAGCGCGCTGGGGA
>JBOHKZ010000547.1:0-9284 GCA_050729355.1 Phenylobacterium sp.
GGTCGCCGAACGCCTTGGCCGCCTCGCCGTCGACCATCGCCATCACCTCGTGGCGGGGCGCGTGGTACTCCTGATCGGGCATGATCCGGCGCTCGTCGTCGTCCAGGTGGCCGGGCGTGTCCCAGCGATCCACCGAGATGTCGCCGCCGCCGCAGAACGCCAGCCGGTCGTCGATCACCAGCACCTTCTGATGGTGGCAGGCCCCGAACGGCACCTGGTCGTCCAGCCGGAATTTCACCGGGGTGTTCCGGAACCACTCGCGGGCCTTGTGCGGGAACCACTCCTGCTGGGCGGCGATCGGCAGGGCCGATTTCCAGATCAGCAGGCGAACGTCGAGTTCCGGCTTGGCGCAGGCCAGCTCCACCAGCACGCGTCCGACCTCGTCCGGATCGTCGGGGCCGTCATAGCCGTCGGGAAAGAGGCGGGTGCGGGGATCGAAACCCCAGCCAAGCAACAGGATCGAGCGGCGGGCCTTCAGCAGGGCGGCGGCCACCGCGGCGAAATAGGCCTGGTTGTCTACGAGGAACGCGACCCGGTCGGACCGCGCCTTACGCCAGCAGGTCTCGCCGGGTCTCAATACTGAGGTCAAGATGATCAGCCGCCCTTGCGCTTCCCCGGGAGAGGTAAAGCCCACGGCTAGGGTGGGTTCCCCCAGCACTCGGCGCAAGAGGGCTCAACACAAGGAGAAGCGCGCCGGCTCGAAGTCCCGGCGCGCTTCGTCATGCCCGATCAACGCGAGGACGAGGTGTCCTTGGCGGCGCCGGTGGCGGCGGCGCCGGAGTAGGCCATGCACGGTCCGGAGAGCTCGGCGCTCACGCGGTCCTTGGAGTCCGACTTGGAGGCGTCGCGCTTGCCTTTGGTCATCTCGTCGCTGCCGCGATCGATGACGATCGGCGAGCGAGACCGGCCCTGCACCTTGAGGAAGGCGTCGAGGCCGCTGGCGTCGGCGCCCAGGCCGGTGGCCAGGCCCTTGCAGCGGCTCGCCTTCATATAGTCCAGGTCGGTGACGCGGTCGGAAGCCGAAGCGGCGCCGGCGGCGAGCAGGCCCATGGCGGCGAGAGCTATAGCAGCGGTCTTCATGATTGCTTCTCCTGACAACAAAACCTGACCGGAAACTGGTCCCGCTTCGGGAAAAGCTCAAATGAATTAGCCGCAATGTTCAGTATTGAATGATTACACTGTTGTAATGTTACGCACATGTTACTTATATGAATGAATCTATTGTCGAACGTGGTTATATCCGGCATCAGGTGCAAATGAGTTCGCCTATACCCAAGCTCGACGCCGACGGCGTCAACGCCCTCCTGCGGCGGGCCTTTCCCGGCGCCCAGCCCGACGCCTTTCCCAGGGTCGTCGAGGTTTCGCCCGGACGGGTGAAGGTGAGGGCGCCCTACCGTGAAGGCCTGTTGCGCCCCGGCGGCGTGATCTCTGGCCCCACGCTGATGTCGCTGGCCGACACGGCGGCCTACGCCCTTGTGCTGGCGCATATCGGCGACCAGTTGATGGCGGTGACATCGCAACTCAACATGAGCTTCCTGCGCGGCGCTCAGCCCGGCGACCTCCACGCCGAGGCCGAACTGCTGCGCCTCGGCCGCCGCATGGCGGTCTGCGACGTTCGGCTCTGGACGGAGAGCCGCGACCGGCTGGCGGCGCAGGCCAACGTCACCTACGCTCTGCCCCAGCCATGAGCGAACCCGCCCCCAAGCCGCCCGGCCCTCCGCCCGCCATCAAGACGCCCTGCATCAAGGTTTGCGTGGTGGATGGCGAGAGCGGCCTTTGCATGGGTTGCTACCGCCAGCTCAGCGAAGTCGCCGGATGGACGCGCCTGACGGACGCCGAACGCGACGCCATCCTCGCTGACCTGCCGACCCGCAAGAGCCGCATCCGGCCCGAGAAACTGGCGATGTTCAGCTAAGGCCGAGCCTGTTCACGGCTTGCAAACGCCTCGGCGCCTAAGGTGACCGCATGAACAGAGCCCACTAGAGGCTCGTCGTGAAGGTTATGCAGGGTGTCGAACGTCCTGAAATATGCGGTGGTAGCCGCGGTCGCAGCGTGCTCAGCGCTGGCCAGTGGGGGCGCCGTCGTTGCGATGGCCCCGCACCCGGCGGCGCTGCGCGCGGCAAAGGCTGAAACCCAGGTGGCCAACGCGCCCGCGCAGGCGCCCGCCGCCTCCAGCGCCGCCATCGCCAAGTCCACCGACGGCCACTTCTGGGCGCGCGGGACGGTCAACGGCGCCTCGGTCCGCTTCCTGGTGGATACCGGCGCGACCGCCGTGGCGCTGACGCCGGCCGACGCCGAACGGCTCGGCCTGACGCCCGCCGACCTGCACTACAGTTATCGCGTGGTCACCGCAGGCGGCCAAGCCCGGGCCGCCGCGGTCAAGCTCGCCAGCATCACCGTGGCCGGCGCGCGTCTGAACCAGGTGGACGCCCTGGTCATCGAGAAGGGCCTCGACACCTCGCTCCTGGGCATGAGCTATCTAGGCCGCCTCACCCGTTTCGAGGCGACGCGCCAGTCTCTCGTCCTGACGCCCTGACACCTCGGCCAGGGCCGCGTCGATGACGTCCAGGCCCGCGCCCGATTTCACGCCCTCGACGGTGAGGATCCGACGCCAGGCCCTGGCGCCCGGCGCGCCGTGGAACAGCCCCAGCATGTGCCGCGTCATGGCGGCGAGATGGGTTCCCCTGGCGAGTTCGCGCGCGATGTAGGGCTTGTAGCGTTCGACGGCCTCGACCGCCGTCACAACGCCGCCCGCCCCGAACAGCCGCTGGTCGACGTCGCCGAGCAGGGCCGGCGTGTGATAGGCGGCGCGGCCCAGCATCACCCCGTCGACGTGGGCGAGGTGCTGCACAGCCTCCTCCAGCGATCCGACCCCGCCGTTGATCACGATGGTTAGGTCCGGGCGTTCGCGCTTCAGGCGATAGACCAGCGGATAGTTCAGCGGCGGGACGTCGCGGTTCTCCTTCGGCGACAGGCCCTGCAAGAGCGCCTTGCGGGCATGCACGACGAACTGGCTGACGCCCGCCTTTGCGCAGAGGTCGACCAGCCGGAACAGGCTCTCCTCCGGGTCCTGGTCGTCGACGCCGATCCGGCACTTCACGGTCGCCGGGACCTTCACCGCCGTGGCGATGGCGGCCATGCACTCGGCTACGAGCTCCGGCTCGCGCATCAGGCAGGCGCCGAACCGGCCCGATTGCACGCGGTCCGACGGGCAGCCGACATTGAGGTTGATCTCGTCGTAGCCCTCCGCCTCGCCGATCCGCGCGGCCTCGACGAGGTCCCGCGGATCCGAGCCGCCCAGCTGCAGCGCCACCGGATGCTCGGCGGCGTCGAAGGCCAGCAGCCGCGCGCGGTCGCCATGCAGGATCGCGCCGGTCGTCAGCATCTCGGTATAGAGCAACGCGCGCGCCGTCAGCTGACGGTGCAGGACCCGACAATGCCGGTCGGTCCAGTCCATCATCGGGGCGACGGACAGCCTATGCGCTTGAATTTCCGGCACTTCTACTGCGAGGTCAGTGGATGGAAGGGCGCACGTGTACACCGTTTTCAGGACGGAACGCGACGATTCAGTCGTCGAGGTCCGGCCGGACGGTCAGGGTTTCCAGCTTGGCGCGGCGTAGGACCACCACCGTGACCTCGGTCCCGGCTATGTCGTGCGTCAACTGGCGGTGCAGGTCGTCGACCGAGAACACCGGCTTGCCGGCGAACTCGAGCATCACGTCGCCGGTCATCAGGCCCGCGCGCGCCGCCGGCCCGCCGGAGATCGCCTCCGAGACGGTGACCGCCGAAGCCCGGTCGCGCCGCAGGCGCCGCGCGAGACGCTGATCGAGCATGGTCGTCTGGCCGGCCAGGCCGAGCCGGGCGCGGCGCACGCGGCCATCGCGCATCAGCCAGGTGGTCACGTCGACGGCGGTGTCGGCGCCGATGGCGAAGCAGAGTCCCTGGGCCTGGCCGATCATCGCGGTGTTGACGCCGATCACCCTGCCGCGCCCATCGACCAGCGCTCCGCCGGAATTGCCCGGGTTGAGCGGGGCGTCGGTCTGGATGACGCTCTCGATGAGCCGGCCGTTCGGCGAACGCAGCGTGCGTCCGAGCGCGCTGACGATGCCGGCGGTGACGGTGGCCTGGAAGCCGAGCGGGTTGCCGATCGCCACCACCAGCTGGCCAACCCGCAGACGGGACGAGCGCCCGAATTCCGCGTGCGGCAGGCCGGTGGCGTCGAGGCGGAGCACCGCCAGGTCGGTGGCCGGATCGTCGCCGACCAGCCGGGCTTCGAACTCGCGGCCGTCGGTCAGGCTGGCCGAGAGGCGCGTCGCGCCGGCCACCACGTGGCTGTTGGTGATGAGATAGCCGTCGGGCGCGAAGATCACCCCGGAGCCGGTTCCGGCGCGACCGTTCGACTGGCGGGCGGAGATGTGGACGACGGCGGGGCCGACGGTTTCGAAGGCGTGGGCGACCTGCGCTGAATAGGGATCGAGCGGCTCATCCGGCCACTCGGCATGATCATAAGGCATGCGTCTTAGATGGTTGCGCGTAAGGCGGCCACAAGAACCGCCTGCCGGGCCTAGATGCTGCGCAGGACCGTGGCCCGCTCCCGACGGCAGGCCTCGGTGAAGGTCCGCAGGGGGACGGCGATCTCGTCGCGGTGCTCAAGGGCTGGGATCGGATCGACAATCGGCCGGCGGTAACAGGCGACCACGTGCGCCTCCACGGCCCGGGCCGCGGCCCAGACCTCCTCCGTGCTGAACAGGTGGATACGACCCACGAGGGAAAACAGTTCGATCAGCGTGCCGGCATTCTCCAGCGTGTGATCGAGGGAGTCCGCATAGCGGTCGGCCGCGAGGCGGATGAACTCGGCGTACAACCGCTCACGCATATCCTGCTCGCGCATCAATCGATCGCGCCGTCCCTGGTTACGCTGGGTGAGGTGGGCGGCCGCTATGGACGCCATTCCGCCGATGATGGAACCGCCGAGGGCCGCCAGGCCGGTGACGATATTGCTGTCCATGGGTAGGCCCCGCTGAAATTCTATCGGGCGATGTCCTGCACCTCGATATCCTTGAACTCGATCGGATGGCCCTCGCTCTGCAGCGAAACATAGCCCTCCGTCAGCGCCAGCACTCCGCCGCGGGCGGCGATCAGCGGCCGGGCGTCGGCGTCCCGGGGGTCCAGTTCGACCTGATCGTAGCGCATGACGTCGACACCGTTGATCCGCTGGACAACCTCGCCGTCGGGCCGCACCTCCAGCTCAAGACGCGTCCAGGTTCCGTTCGGGATCGTCGGCCCGGTGGAGGTCGTGCAGTGCGCCTTCGCCTCGGCGCCATCGATGGTGATGTTGGTCCCCGGCGTGCAGACCGAGCCCGACGGCCGCGCACCCTCGCCGTCCTTGCCGAGGATCTGGAACTCGACGGAAACCGGGAACTGCTGGTTCAGGGTCATGGTCTCCGGCGCCTGGCCGTAGAACATCACCCCGCTGTTGCTGCGCGCCCATTTCGGCGCGTCGGGCATGCCCGGGTCCAGCATCCGGTAGCTCAGCCGCAGGCGATAGGCTTTGAGCGGCGTGCGGTAGATCAGATGTCCGAACTGGCCGTTGAAGCGGTCATATCCAGCATAGGAGACGCGGATCGACCCATCCTTCACGATGAAGGTGTCGCGGTAGTTGTCGCCCAGCGGATGGCCGGCGATCTTCGGCGTCCAGCCGTACAGCGAGTGTCCGTTGAAAATCGGCCGCCATCGGCCATCGGCCTGCGCGCCGTGTGCGAGCGAACCCGCCGCAAGCAGCACCGCCGCAAGGACGGCGCCCTTGGAAGCTTTCCCGGAAAGGATCACGCGAGCCCCTCGCAGCCGATCGTTCCGAAGACCGGACCGATCACCGAGCGTGACTTAGCCAGATTTGATGAGGCGTGCGAAGCCCGTTCGACGGCCGCCCGACGGGCGGCTGGGCCCTCAGTAGGTGAAGGAAACCTTCACCCCCATGCCCTTGCGAAACTGGGGGTGGACGGCGACCGGCGCAGGCGTGGATTGCGCGGTCGCCGGGGTCCAGGTCAGGCGGTAGCGCACCAGATAGCCGTCGTGATCCGACAGCCCGGCGCCGGAGGCGTTGCGCGCGAAAACCGTATCGACCCGGACGGGCCGCACATCGACCGCCGGCGCGGCCTCGAAGCCCTGCAGGTCCTGCGAGCGCAACCAGGGCTCGCCCCCCGGCTGAACAGCTTGCCCTTCGCACGAGCTGGTCGGCGCGCTGCAGAACTCACTCACCACCTTGTACGGACGGACGTCGGCCAGATGGTCGTAGCGTGCGGCCGAACCCTTGACGTTGAAGTCCCCGCCCACCAGCAACGGCGCGCCGGCGGTGCGATGGCTGCTGATGAAGGTCAGCAGTTCCTCGACCTGCAGGTTGTGGGCCTCCAGCGAACGCTTGAGCGAGGCGCGCGACGCCCGCTTGGAGTTCAGGTGGGTGTTGACCACGTCGATCTCGCCGGGGACTTGCGGCAGCGCGATCCGCGCCAGCATCGCGCCCTTGTTGGCCAGGCAGTCGAACCCTGCGCAGTAGCGGTATGCGATGTCGGCGACGTCGGTGATCGGCGCGTCGCTGAGGACATGCAGGCCCGCGTTGGCGAACTTTCCCCAACCTTCTCCGACCCTGAAGTCGCGCCGGGAGCGGAAGTCGCGCGCGTCGGCAGGCGGCGCGCCGGCCCGCTCGCGGTCGGAGCGCGTTGGCCCCTGGGCCCAGTAGCGGTAGCCGCTGGCCTTCACCAGATCGGCGACCTCGTCGCGGAAGCCTTCCTGGATCAGCACGATGTCCGGCTGGCGGCCCTCGGCGCGTAGAGCGGCGAGTTCGCGGCCGATCTCCCTGAGCGCCGAAGCGCGGCCCCGCGCGAACGGCCAGGGCAGGCCTTTCACATTGTAGGTAAGGACGCTGACTTCAGTGCTTGCGGTCTGGACTGCCGGCGCCGGCAGGGCTTCGGCCGCCGGCGGAACGGGTGGCGGCGGGGCCGTGACTGTGGCGACCAGGGCGATGGCTTCCAGAAACATCCGCACCTCCGCGTCTCGACTATGGCCACCCAGCCATCGATCCTATGACGCCGCCCGCGAAGGTCGACCTCATTTAATCGTCACTGGATTTCCTTGTTCCTCACTGCGGAGCGTTTCGGGTGATTTGGTGACGTGCGGATGAAGCTTTGGCGTAGCTTTGTTTTTGCGGCCGTCGGGCGGCGGCCGCGCCTTCAGCTCACGGCGCGCAATTCCGTGACGTCGTCCTCCTGGGCGACGGCCAGCGCCGCCTCCATCGCCGCGAACAGCCGGGCCAGCTCGATGGGCTTGGACACCACGCCGTCCATGCCCGCCGCCTCGTAAGCCGCCACCTGGTGCACCATGGCGTTGGCGGTCACCGCCAGGATCGGCGTGCGCGGGCGACCGGTCTCCGCCTCACGCCGGCGGATCTCGCGGGTCGCCTGGACGCCGTCCATCTGCGGCATCTGGATGTCCATCAGGATGATGTCCCAGACTTCGCGCTCCCAGGCCTCGACGGCCATGGCCCCGTCGGCGACCAGCGTCGGATTGATCCCCGCCTGGCTCAGCAGCGTCTTGAGCACCAGTTGGTTGACGTCGTTATCCTCCGCCGCGAGCACGCGCAGGGCGCCCAATTGCGGCGACAGCACCGGCTGATGCACTGGTGTGGGCGTCATCGGCTGCACGCTGGCAATGCGCGCCAGGGGAAGGGTGACGGTGAAGGTCGAGCCCTCGCCAGGCGCGCTCTCGGCGACGATCTCGCCGCCCATCAGGGTCATGAGCTCGTGGCAGATCGTCAGGCCGAGGCCCGCGCCGGCGAAGCGGCGGGTATTGGAGGCGTCGGCCTGGAAGAAGCTGTCGTACAGCCGGTCCAGGCTCTCGGGCGCGATGCCGACGCCGGTGTCGTCGACCCGGAAGACGATCGCGCCGCCGGCCCGGCTGACCGTGAAGGCGACCGCACCCTCGTGGGTGAATTTCACGGCGTTGGAGAAGAGGTTGTAGAGCACCTGGCGCACGCGGCCGCTGTCGCCGCGATAGCGACCCTTCGCCTCGTCGTCGATCGAGAAATTGAAGGCCAGGCCCTTCTTCTCAGCCTGGTGGCTGAAGATGGCGATCACGCCGCGGGCCAGGTGTTCTAGGTCGAACTCGGTGACCTCCAGCTCCAGTTCACCGGCTTCGATCTTGGAGAGGTCGAGCAGGTCGTTGAGCACGGCCGAGAGGCTTTCGCCAGAACGGCGGATCACCTTGAGCTGGTCGCGCTGCTCGGTGCTGAGCGTCCCGCCGGCCGCCATCGCCTGGGCCATGCCCAGCATGCCGTTCAAAGGGGTGCGCAATTCGTGGCCCATGGTGGCCAGGAAGTTGGATTTCGCCAGGCTCGCCTCGCGGGCGACGCGCTCGCCCTCCCGCGCTTCCGACGTGGCCTTGGCGAGCGCCGTCCAGCTTTCGGCGAGCTGCGCGCGGCAGGCCCAGAACAGCATCCCGAACATGACCACCACGGCGAAGGGCGTAAGCGCGGTGATCAGGCTGCCGCTCTCCAACGCCTTCTTGGTCAGGCCCCAGGCGATCAGCGAAAGCACCAGCAGGTGCGGCGCCACGCCCATCAGGAAGACCACTCGCGAGTGGTAGTAGCGCATCAGCACATTGACCATCGAGACGGCCAGCAGGGCGAAGGCCAGCATCCGCTCGGCCGAGTCGCCGCGCGCGATCAGCGCCAGGGCTCCGAACGCCCAGAGCGCGCTCGACAGGACACGGAAACCGGCCGCCGCTCCGCGCAGGCCACGGCCGGCGGTCCCGGCGGCGCTCGCTCGCGCGAGCAGGGTGTCTTCGATCCAGGATGACCCCAGCACGCCCAGCATCCAGGGGACGAACCAGACCCAGGAGAGGACGTGGGAGAGCGCCAGCCCGATGAAAGCAAGCCCCACCAACTCAAGGATGAGATTGCGGCTCAGTCCCGCTGAGGCCTTTTCGACGTCCCCGCTTGCGTCGCGGGTTGGACGCACCGCTATCGGCATACGCGTTTCCCCTCAACCCAAGGTAACCGTGAGATAGCTGCCAATTCCTTTACGGTTGTAGCGATGAGACGACCGCAATCGACGCTTCCCCAGTCGGCCGATCAGGGCGAATGTCTGGGCGGCACAAAGGGGAACGCAGGATGAAGATCGCGGCAGGACTGGCGGCGCTGGCGCTTGTTACGCCCACGGCGATCTCGACCGATGCGACCTCGCTCGGTGTCGGCTACATCTGCAGCGCCGAGAACCCGCCGCCGCCGGCCG
>JBOHKZ010000548.1:0-6320 GCA_050729355.1 Phenylobacterium sp.
GATCGGCAGCAAGAACAGCGCGCAGCCGAGGATGGTCTTCCGGCTGTACTCCAGCGCCTGCCTTATGGGCTCCCGATGGCGCTCGACGAATTCTGAGATTGCCATGACATCTCTCTGGAACCCGCCATCTTTGGATCAGCCCCCTCGAATGTGGATCGGGCGAAACCCCGACCATGGCGGCGCTCAGATGCGCTTCGGCGAACCCACCTGCATGGCCCGCTCGTTCCAGGCCTTGCGCCAGCGGGCGCGCAGCGTCGCCGCCCGCTCGGGGTAGCGCTCCTCCAGGAACTCGGCGTCGGCCACGCGGTCGGTGCGGAAGCTGCGGAAATCGCTCCGCAGTTCGCACCAGGCGATCATCAGCCGCACGGTCTCATGGTAGCCGACCGCGAACGGCCAGACGGTCCGCATCGTCTCGCGGTCCTGTTCGTCGCAATAGGTCAGCTTGATCTTCTTCGACCCGTGGATCGCGCGGCGGACCTGCGCCATGTCGATGCCGTCGGGCACGACGTTGTAGTTGGTCGCCGCCCGGGTCGCCGGCTCCAGGGCGAAGGGGCGGAGGCGCTCGGGCACCGCGGCGCCGATCTTGGCGATCAGGTCCTGGGCCGCGCGGGCCAGCGCCGCGTCGCCGCGCAGGGTCACCCACTGGGCGCCCAGCACGGCGGCCTCGATCTCGTCCGGCGTCAGCATCAGCGGCGGCAGGTCGAAGCCGCCCTCCAGCACATAGCCGATCCCCGCTTCGCCGCGGATCGGAACCCGCTGGCCCATCAGGTCGGCGATGTCGCGATAGATCGTGCGCTTGGAGGTCTCCAGCTCCTCGGCGATGGCGTCGGCGGTCACCGGCCCACGCCCGCGCCGCAGCACCTGGATGATCTGGAAGAGGCGGTCGGCGCGGCGCATTTGACAGCATGATGGCGGCAGGCCCGCCGGAGCAAGGGCGACCCGCCAGCTTCCTGGGGAAAACAGGCGGAACCTCCAAGCGCCGCCTTCGCGGGCTTCGGAGATGCGCGTTCGGCCATTCGCGCGGCGATTAACTAATCGGTGGTCTTCCGGGGGTTAGGGTCGCCAGCAAGAAACAGGCCATTCGAGGGACCGACCTTGGCGCTCAGCGCGCGACTCGAGATCAGGCAGGGCCAGGGCCTTGTCATCACTCCTCAGCTGCAGCAGGCGATCAAGCTTCTGCAGTTGTCGAATATTGAGCTCGAGGCCTTCGTCGACGCCGAGCTGGAGCGCAATCCGCTGCTCGCCCGTGACGACCGCGACGGCGAGGCCGAGCCCGAGGCGATCGAGGCCTCCTCCAGCGATCTCGCCACCGACCGCATCGACGACAGCGCCGCGCGCGCCGACATGGACGTCAGCCACGACGAGGTTTCCCCCGGCGAGCGCGCCACCGGCGACGACCCGGGCAGCGAGGGCGCGGCCGACGCCGGCGGCTCGGTTGACTGGTCGCGCGCCGGCTCCGGCGGCTCCTCCAGCTTCGACGGCGACGCCGACGCGCTGGAAAGCGCGCTCACCCGCGACAAGACCCTGAACGAGCACCTGCACGACCAGCTCGCCGTCGCCGGCCTTTCCGGCCCGGCGCTGGCCGCGGCCGGCGTCCTGATCGATTCCGTCGACGAAGGCGGCTACCTGCGCGTCGAACTGGCCGAGGTGGCCGACCGCCTGGGCTGCGAGGAAGCTTTCCTCGAGGACGTGCTGAAGACCCTGCATGGCTTCGAGCCTGTGGGCGTCTGCGCCCGCGACCTGCGCGAATGCCTGATGCTGCAGCTGATGGACCGCAACCGGTTCGACCCGGCGATGGGCGCGCTGCTCGACAACCTGCAACTGCTCGCCCGGCGCGACATGCCGGCGCTCAAGAAGGCCTGCGGCGTCGACGACGAGGACCTGCGCGAGATGGTCGCCGAGCTGCGGGCCCTGACGCCTCGGCCAGGCGCGGCGTTCGGCGGCGACCCGGTCCAGCCCGTGGCGCCCGACGTGTACGTCAAGGAAGGCCTGGGGGGCCTCTGGCACGTTGAGCTCAACTCCGAGACCCTGCCGCGCCTGCTGGTCGACCAGCGCTACCACGCCCGTGTCAGCGCCTCGGCGCGGACCGATCAGGAAAAGACCTTCGTCTCCGACTGCGCGGCCCAGGCGAGCTGGCTGGTGAAGAGCCTCGACCAGCGCGCCAAGACCATCCTCAAGGTGTCGTCGGAAATCGTGCGCCAGCAGGACGCCTTCCTGGCCTATGGCGTCGCGCACCTGCGGCCGCTGAACCTGAAGACCGTCGCCGACGCCATCGGCATGCACGAGTCCACGGTCAGCCGGGTGACCTCGAACAAGTACATCGCCACGCCCAGAGGCGTGTTCGAGATGAAGTTCTTCTTCACCTCCGCCATCCAGTCGAGCGAGGGCGGCGAGGCCCATTCCGCCGAGAGCGTGCGCCACAAGATCCGCCAGCTCATCGACGCCGAGGCCACCGAGACCGAGGTCCACTCCGACGACCGCATCGTCGAGATCCTCAAGGAAGCCGGCGTCGACATCGCAAGGCGCACCGTCGCCAAATACCGCGAGGCCATGCGCATTCCGTCCTCCGTCGAACGCCGCCGCATCCTCAAAGAGACCGCCTGACCGCTCCGCTACACTGCGCGGCCCTCTCCCTACCCTCTCCCTCTCGCTACGCGGGGGAGAGGAGTGTGATGTCGACGCCGCGCCCCTCCTCTCCCCCGGCGAAGCCGAGAGGGAGAGGGTAGGGAGAGGGCGCCGAAGGCGTTACCCGGCGAAGCCGAGAGGGAGAGGGTAGGGAGAGGGCGCCAAAGGCGGCTGCAGCCCCAAGGTCCCCGCCATGGCCGCCCTCCGGGTAAACCCCGGTTGGCCTCTCATCGCCTTGGTCATCTAGTGCCCTGCGCCAGCGAGAGGCGCCGCATGACCACGCAACACCCACCCCCAAGAGCACCGGTCCTCCCCGCCGATCAGGGCGAGATGCGCACGATCATGGCCGCGGACCGCACGCTGATGGCCTGGATCCGCACGGGCCTGTCGATGATCAGCTTCGGCTTCACGATCTACAAGTTCCTCGAGGGCGCCGCTCACAAGGAGAGCGGCGTGCTTTCGCACCCCGAGAGCCCGCAACGCGTGGGTCTCTTTCTCTGCGCTGTGGGCACCTTGTCCATCGTCCTCGGCACGTGGAGCTACTGGCAGATGCTGAAGGACCTCAATCGGGCGGAGCAGTTCCGCCTCGGGCGGCCAACGCTGTTTATCGCTCTGGTCATGTGCCTCGCGGGCGTCGGCCTGTTCTTCGCCATCGCCGGCCGGTTGGTCTGACGCCGCAACACCCGCGCGGGTACTGCGACAGCGCCCCGCATTTACAGACTCAGCGTAGAATCCGAAGCTCCACTATCGGCGATACGCGGGAAACGCGACGCCGGCGTTCCTGGGGGCTTTGGAAGTACAATGGCTTACGATGCTGAACCCGGCGGCGATCCCCGGGGAGACTGGTGCCCGAAATGCAGCCTGCCGGTGAAGCCCGGCGATCCTGCGACCCGCATGCACTTCGCCGAGGATCCTGACGGCTCGAAGGGCATTTCCGGACGGCTGTGGCACGGCGAATGCGCCCGGCCCTACTGGGACAAGCTCACGCCCCTGCTGGACCGGCTGAAGGGCTGGGGCATGGGCCTCTAGTCCCGCCGACGTATCGCAGAATGACGGGAAGCCGCGATCGCCTGGGCGACCGCGGCTCCGCGTATTTTGGCCGTCAGCTGGGCGCTATTGGCTGGCGTTCGGGTTGGCCAGCTTCTCCATCGCCGTTTCGAGGGCCTTGTGCATGGAGAGCGTGTCCGCCGCCTGACGGGGCGGATACTTCTTCAGGCTTTCCAGGTGTTCGCCGATGAACGGTGCGCCGGCGTTCGGCGCCCACAGCTTCGACGCGAAGAACTTGCGCCCGATGTAGCCCCACTCCTCGCTCTCGGGATCCATCTTCTCCATGGGATCCATGCGCAGGTTGAAGATGTAGGGGATGCTCGGATAGCTCTTCTCGTTGAACCAGCTGTTGTCCTTCTTGATGCCGATATGCATCTTCCAGTTCCGGACACGCACCGCCATCAGGTCGGTCTCATCGTAGTAGAAGTGGGCTCGGCGCGATGAGTCCTCGGTCTTGCCGGTCCACATGGGCAGCTGGTTGAACCCATCCAGGTGCACCTTGTAGGTGACGCCGTTCATCTTGTGGCCGTCCAGGAGCTTTTCCTTGACGTCGGTGGCGCCGGCGGCGGCGGCCAGGGTCACATAGAGGTCTTCGTGGTTCTGCAGGCCGTTGCTGGTGGAGCCGGCCGGAATGTGGCCGGGCCACTTGGCGAGGCAGGGGACGCGCACGCCGCCCTCCCAGGTCGTGCCCTTTTCGCCGCGGAACGGCGCATAGCCGCCGTCGGGCCACAGCATCAGCTCGTTGCCGTTGTCGGTGGAGTAGATGACGATCGTGTTGTCATCGACGCCCAGGTCCTTGAGCTTCTTCAGCAGGATGCCGACGTGCTCGTCGTGCTCCAGCATCTTGGCGCGGACCACGTCTTCCTCCGCCCGGCCCTCGTCAACGGCCTGTTGCAGATATTTCTTCTGCGGGTGCGAGAAGATGTGGATGGCGGTGGTGTTGAACCAGCAGAAGAACGGCTTGTCGCCCTTGCCCACTAGGGCAGCCGGTTACCGGCGCAGTCCACCGCGAACAGGCGGACGCCGCTCACCATCACCACGACGCGCTCACAGCCGTCGTGCTCGGCTAGAAGCTGCGCGATGAGGTCGAGGGCCTCAGCCGCCCGCGATGCTCTCACAGTCTTCCGGGCGATGGAATCTCCGCCGTAGTAGACGTGCAGTTCGTACATGTGGGGTCTCCCCGACCTCGGGGGAGGTACGCGCGCCGCGCTGGAACGGTTGCCTATCCTACAAAGCGGAAGGTGAAAGAACGCCGTTAGCGGCTCAAAAGTCACACTCTAGGCTAGGCGCGCTCGTGGCGGATGGGTTTGCAAAATATACAATCGCCTTGCCTTTACGCATGATCGAGCTCCGCAGGATTGGACTAGGACGCGGCGGCAACTCAGGCTGCGGGGAGCCGCCAAATCCATTAGGCCAAACCCTGATCGGCCCCTTAGGCCCGACCCGCACTGGGGCGGGGCAGTGGCGCGGAAACACTCGACTGTGGCGCGAATGCCCTTGGCGGCGCTTGCGCCAGGGCTCAGATGAAAGGGCTCATGGCCCACGCTTCCGATGACCTGCCGCTTTCCGCCATCCTGCGTGGTGTGGCCGAGCGTGAGGCGCCGACAATTTCCATCGCGGAACTGACCGAGCTGTTCGGCGGCCGGGCGCTGGGCGCGCTGCTGCTGGTGTTCGGACTGGTCTGCACCCTGCCGTTCCCGCCGGGCGGGACGACGCTCTTCGGCGCGCCGCTCGTCCTCCTGGCGCCGCAGCTGATTTTCGGCCGGCGCGCCCCGTGGTTGCCGGCGGGCGTGCGCGCCCGGACCCTCTCCACCGCCCACCTCGCGGCGGGCCTGCCCAAGGTGCTGGTCTGGCTGGAACGCGTCGAGGCGGTGTCCCGGCCGCGGTTCCACCTGCTGTTCGGCGCGGTGGGCGAACGGCTGATCGGCCTCGTCTGTTTCGTGCTGGCGCTGGTGCTGATCCTGCCGATCCCCGGCGGCAATTTCCTGCCCGGCGTGACGGTCAGCGTGCTGTCCCTGGCGCTGGTTCAGCGCGACGGCGTCCTGGCCCTCTTCGGCTATGGTCTGGCCGCGCTTTCGGCCAGCATTCTGGTGCTGGCGGCCGGGTTGATCACCCGGGGCGCCGAGCATGTGATCTCGGTAATCACCACGGGTTGACACCTTCCGACGCCGGGCGCGTTGATTGACTTATGCAAGTCCAAGTCACCGGCAAACACGTCGACGTCGGCGAGGCCCTGCGTTCGCGGGTCTCCGACGAAATCTCCACCAGCATCGGCAAATATTTCGACCGCGAAGGCGGCGGAGCCGATGTCGTGGTCAGCCGCGAAGGCCATGCGTTCAAAGTGGATTGTGCGGTCACCCTGGCCTCAGGCCAGCAGCTGACGACGCAGGGGCTGGGCGGCGACGCCCACCTCGCGTTCGACGCGGCCATCACCAAGCTGCAGAAGCGGATCAGGCGCTACAAGAACCGGTTGAAAGACCACCACCCGCAGGCCCTGGCCCGCCAGGCGGAGACCGCCGCCTACTATGTGCTGCAGGTCTCCGACGAGGAGGACGAGACCCTCGACGAGGACCTCGGCCAGGGCTTCCCCGAGCCCATGGTGATCGCCGAAACGGAGAAACAGCTCCGCACGATGACCGTTTCAATGG
>JBOHKZ010000549.1:0-7941 GCA_050729355.1 Phenylobacterium sp.
GCCACCACCACGCTCGTCATCCTCCGGTCGCGCGAAGACGCGATCCGGGGGATGACGAGCGTTGGGGGTAGGGCGGATATCCCCACCTTCCCAATCGCCCCCGCCTCGGCTAAGAAGCTCCCGCCTCGATCCTCCTGGCTGGTGACTTCCATGCGCGCTCCGCGCCCCATCACGGCGATGATGATTACCACCGGCCACACGGACGGGGGGCGATCGCGCGCGGGTTAAGCACCGCAACAGATCGAAGGATCAACCACCCCGCTCCGGATCCGGACGCGGGGTTTTTTAATGCTCCTCGCGTCCCGGCCGAAGCGCCAGCAAGGACGATGAGTGATGACGCAAGTTGATGAGGCGAGAGACGGCGCCGAGGCCGTCCGGAGGTTCGCCGCCAAGGTGAGCCGCCACGCACGACCGCCCGAGCGGGTCCAGGCCAAGCTGGACGGCGAGGACGGTATGGCCGGGCTCTGCGCCGTCGAGGCGGCGCTTTCCGACCTGTGGCCGCCGGCGACGGCGAAGGAGCTGGTCTGGCTGACCCGCACGGCCCAGGCCGGCCGCGGCCTGCTGCACCTGCAGGCCTACGGCCCGGATGGCGAGCTGATGGGCGACGCCACCTTCCGGCTGGGATCAGGCCATGCCGGCGCCTGAGGTCCGCCATGAGTTCCACGTCGAGGCCGATCCCTGTTTCGACATCCTCCTCCGGGTGATCGGTCCCTTCGCGGTGCAAGGCGCCGTGCTGGCCGATGTCCGCCACCTACAGACGGCCGAGGCCGCCTGGAGCGTGCTCGAGGTCGGCGGGCTGGACCCGGACCGGGCCGAGCTGCTGCGCCTTCGGCTGTCGCAGGTCCCGTCGGTCCGCGCGGTGCGGCTGCGGACCTGCCTCGCCCTGGTGGGCGTCGCGAAATAACCTTGATTTGGAAACCTTGCGCAACGAACCGGTCGCACAGCCGCCGCAAGCGGGGCCGATTGTCCCTTTGCGCCCGGCGGCGACATTCCCCCCATCACCGCCAAGCACGCGCGAGGCTCGAACCGGCGCTCCCAGCCCGGGCGGAGCCCTGGCCCCTCCGTCCCCCGGCGGAGGGGCCCTTCGCGACGGAGCCGTGGGACACGATGGACAATCTGGGGAAACCTCGGCAATGAGGCGCGGTCTCGGCAGACCAGCGCCGTGATCGCCCGCCCACATCGGCGGGTGGGTGAATGCGCGCCGAAGCCTTCGGGCTTAATCGGGAACGCAGGAGGGGGACCCCGGTCCCCTGATCTGCGGCTGTCCCTGCAACTGTGAGCGGTAGCGCATATGCGATCGGCGAGGGGCGTTCCCCAAGCCAGCCACTGGGTCCCTCGGGTCCCGGGAAGGTCCGCATATGCGCCGTGACCCGCGAGCCAGGAAACCGGTCGGTGCGTGTCGCTCGAGCTTTCGGATCAGTGGAATCCGGGGCGCGGACCTCCGTCTGAGCGACGAGCAGAAGCGGTGGAGAGCCGTTTCGACCGGACCGGGGCGCGCAACGCGTCCGTGTTCCCGGCGCGTCGGCTTCAGGACCCAGGTCCAGGGGAGGCTCTCCGTCAGTCGTTCAGACGCACGACAAACGAGGGGGCTCCATGCCCAGACACCACCTTCAAGGCGCGAGCCTTGTCGCACTTCTATTCGCCGCGCCGCTCGGCGCCCATGCGGCTGACGCCGCGCCCAACACCGTCGACGACCTGATCGTCACCGGCACCCGTGACATCGAAGGCGTCCAGGCCGACAAGATCGGCTCGTCGGTCACCGTGGTCACGGCGCAGGACTTCAAGGACCGCCAGGTCCGCATCGTCTCCGATGTGCTGCGCGACGTGCCCGGGATTGCGGTCAGCCGCACCGGCGCGGTCGGCGACCAGACCCAGATCCGCGTGCGCGGCACGGAGGGCAACCACGTCCTGACGCTGATCGACGGCATCAAGGCCTCGGACCCGTTCTTCGGCGAGTTCGACTTCGGGACCCTGCTGGCCGACGACGTCGCGCGCGTCGAAGTCCTGCGCGGCCAGCAGAGCGCGATCTATGGCTCGGACGCGATCGGCGGCGTGATCAACTACATCACCCCGACTGGTCGCCAGGCGCCGGGGTCGAGCGTCCGCGCCGAGGCCGGCTCGATGGGGACCTACGACGGGGCCGCCCGCGTCGCGGGCTACCAGAACGGCCTCGACTACGTGTTCAGCGGCGGCTTCCAGTCGACCGACGGCTACGTCGTCGCCCCCGGCGGCTCACGGAAGATCGGCTCGGACCTCGGCTCGCTCGCCGCCAAGCTGGCCTATGAAGCGACCCCGAACCTGCGCCTGCGCGCCGTGGCCCGCTACACCGACACCAAGGCTGACACCAACGGCCAGTCGTTCAGCCCGCCGGGGTTTGCGACGGACTCGCCCGGCAGCTCGACCAAGGCCGAAAACACCTACGGCTTCATCGGCGCCGACTACGACATGCTGGATGGCCGCTGGACCCACAGCCTGTCGGCCCAGGGCGTCGACGCCAAGCGGGACAACACCTCGGGCTTCGTGCGCACCGGCGGCGACAAGGGGACCCGTGTGAAGGCCTCCTACGCCACCACGTTCCGCATCGAGAGCGGCGAGCTGACCCACAAGCTGACCGGGGTCTACGACTACGAGCGCGAGACCTTCCAGAACACCAACCCGCCGGGCGCCTTCGCGGCCGACACCACCAAGCGTGCGGTCCGCAACAACGGCTTCGTGGGGCAGTACGACCTGACGGTGGGCGACGTCGCCGGCATCGGCGGGGCGGTGCGCTACGACGACAACGACGAGTTCAAGAACGCCACGACCTATCGCATCCAGGGCTTCTATCGGGTGACCGATATGCTCCGCCTGCGCGCCGCGGCGGGGTCGGGGGTCAAGAACCCGAGCCAGACGGAACTCTTCGGCTTCAACGCCAGCGCCTTCCCGTTCGTGGGCAATCCCGACCTGAAGCCGGAGAAATCGGAGGGCTGGGAAGTCGGCGGCGACCTGACGTTCAACGACGGCAAGATCCGCCTGGGCGCGACCTACTTCGACTCCCGGCTGAAGGACGAGATCTTCAGCGTCTTTGGTGCGCCGGTCAGCCTCTGCACTCGCCCGGGCTTCCCTGTGCCCACCAGCTGCAGCACCACTGGCAACCGGGCGACGAAGTCCTCGCAGCAAGGGGTTGAGCTTTTCGCCGACGCTACGCTGAGCGACGCCTTAAGCCTCGACGCGGCCTATACCTATCTCGACGCCAAGGAAAACCACGTGAAGGAGATCCGCCGGCCGAAGTCCATCGCCAGCGCCAACCTCACCTGGCATGCGCCGAATGAGCGGGGCAGCGCCACGCTCACGGTGCGCTACAATGGCGACATGACCGACAGCGACTTCTCGGCCTTCCCGACGCGCACGGTGACCCTGAAGTCGTACACCCTGGTCAATCTCGCCACGGCCTGGAGCGTCACCGATCACATCGAAGTCTTCGGTCGGATCGAGAACCTGGCCGACGAGAACTACCAGGAGGTCTACGGCTTCAACGCCCAGGGCCGCGCCGCCTACGCCGGCGTTCGGGCCCGGTTCTGAGGATGAGGCGCGCCCTTCGCATCGCTGCGATGGGCGTCGCCGCCGCGGCTTCGCTGGCGTTCCAGCCGGCCGCGGCGGCCCCTTCGGGGAAGCCGCAACGCATCCTCTCGATGAACCTCTGCGCCGACATGCTGCTGCTGGAGCTGGTCCCCAGGGATCGGATCGCGGCGGTGACCTACCTGGCGCATGACGGCGCCGAGGCGCTGTTCCCGGGCGCTGACGCTGGGGTCGCCATCAACCACGGCACCGCCGAGGACATCATCAACCTGAAGCCCGACCTGATCCTCGCGGGCGCCTATTCCACCGCCATGACGCGGCGCCTGGCCAAGGCCATCGGCGCGCCGATCGTCGAGGTGCCGGATGCGACCACGTTCGACGACATCCGCCGCAACCTGCGCCAGGTGGGCGCCGCGGTCGGGGAGCCTGTGAGGGCGGAGGCCCTGGTCGCCCAGATGGACGCCGATCTCGCGGCGCTGGCCGCGCTGCCGCCTCGCCGCCCGATCCGGGTCATCGCGTGGAGCGGCGGCGACTCCGTACCGGGCCGCGAGACGCTGTCCGGCCACATCATCGCCGCCGCGGGCGCGGTGAACATCGCGGCCCGGCCGGGCCAGACCTACGGCGCCATCGACGTCGAGGAGTTGCTGGCGGCGCGGCCGGACGCGCTGCTCTACGGCGGCGGCGGGCCGCTGAAGCCCTCCGTGCGCGGCGAAGAGGGCCAGCACCGCGTCCTGCGCCGCCTCTATGCCGGGCGCCGCATCGTCTACAACGACATCGCCCACACCTGCGGCCTGCCGCAGTCGGCGCGCTCGGCGCTCGACCTGCGGCGCGCGTTGGACGCCTTGCCGCAACAGCGGGCCGCCCAATGACTTCCAGCCGCCTGCCGACCGCCATAGCCTTCCTCGTCCTCCTCCTGGCGGTGGTCGCCTCGCTGTTCCTGGGTCGGGTGAATGTCAGCCCCGCCGACGTGGTCCAGGGGCTGCTGGCGCCCGACAAGAGCCTGGCCGGGCTGGTCGTGACCGAGCTGCGCCTGCCGCGCGCCGTGCTCGCCATCCTGGTCGGCGCGTCCTTGGGCCTCTCGGGCGCGGTGCTGCAAGGACTGCTGCGCAATCCCCTGGCCGAGCCTGGCCTGCTGGGCGTCTCCAACGGCGCGGCGCTGGGCGCGGTGCTCTCGATCTACTTCGGGCTCTCGCAGGCGTTTCCGCTGGCCACGCCGCTGCTGGGCCTGGCGGGCGCGGTGGGTGCGGGCGCCATGACCTTCGCCTTCGGGCGCGGCGGAACGCTCAGCCTGATCCTGGCCGGGTCGGCGGTCTCAGGCCTGACGCTCGCCTTCCTGGCGCTCGCCCTCAACTTCGCGCCCAATCCCTACGCAGCCTACGAGATGAACATCTGGATGCTGGGGACCCTCTCGGAGAAGAGCTGGGACCACATCGCGCTCGCCGCGCCGTTCATCGTGCTGGGCCTGGCCATCCTGGCGACCATGGGCCGGGCGGTCGACGCCCTGACGCTCGGCGAGGTGCAGGCGCGCAGCCTGGGGATCAATCTCGACCGGACGCGCGTCCTGACCCTGCTGGGCGTCGGCCTGGCGGTCGGCGCGGCGACCTCGGTGACGGGCTCCATCGGCTTCATCGGCCTCGTGGCGCCCCACCTGGTGCGGCCGTTCGTCGGCCACCAGCCCAGCCGCACGCTGCTGCCGTCGGCCCTGCTGGGCGCGGCCCTGCTGATCTCCGCCGACATCGTCACCCGCCTCCTGACCACCCAGAACGAGCTGCGACTCGGCGTTGTCACCAGCCTGATCGGCGCGCCGTTCTTCTTCTGGCTGGTGCTGCGACTGCGGAAGACCGCGCCATGACCCGCCTCGCCGCCCAGGGGATCACCGTCCAGCGCGGCGGCCGCGCGATCCTCGACGACGTGTCGTTCGAACTGGAAGCCGGAACCTTCGTGGCCCTGGTGGGCGCGAACGGGGCGGGCAAGTCGACATTGCTCTCGGTGCTGGCCGGTCTCCTGAAGCCCGAACGCGGGGAGGTCCGGCTCGACGGCGCGGCGTTGGCCGGCGTCGACGCCCGCGACCTCGCGCGCCGCCGCGCCTACCTCCCGCAAAACCCGCGCGCCGAGTGGCCGATCTCGGTGGAGCGGCTCGTGGCGCTGGGCCTGACGCCGCAGCTTCCGGCGTTCGGCGGCCTGCCAGGCGGGTTCGAGCCGCGCCTGACCAACGCCATCGAGGCCTGCGACCTGGCGGCCCAACGCCTGCAACCGGCCACGACGCTCTCCGGCGGCGAGCTCGCCCGCGCCATGCTGGCTCGCGCCCTGGTCGGTGACCCCGAGATACTGATCGCCGACGAGCCGATGACCGGCCTCGACCCGCGTCACGCCATGGACACCGTCGCCCGCCTCCAGGCCCTGGCCGGCGAGGGGCGGTTGGTGATTGCGGCGATCCACGACCTGACCCTCGCCGCGCGCTCGGCGACCCACGTCATGGCGCTCCGCGAAGGCCGGCTCGCGGCTTTCGGTCCGACAGCCGAGGTGCTGACGCCCGAGCTGCTGCGCCGCGTGTTCGACGTCGAGGCCCATGTCGTTGGCGCTGGTCGCAGAACCTTGGTCGATTTTCTCGCGCCGAGCGTTTGACTTCGCCTGTCCCTCAGGGCTGAAGTCGCCTCCTTTGCCGGGAGATCGATGTGGCCAGATACGACAGCATCCTCGGGACCGTGGGCAATACGCCGGTGGTGCGGATCAACCGCCTGGCGCCGGCCGGCGTGAACCTCTTCGTCAAGGTCGAGGCGTTCAATCCGCTCGGGTCGGTCAAAGACCGCCTGGCGTTGGGCGTCATCGAGGCCGCCGAGAAGTCGGGCGAGCTGAAGCCCGGCCAGACCGTGGTCGAGGCGACCAGCGGCAACACTGGCATCGGCCTGGCCATGGTCTGCGCCGCCAAGGGCTATCCGCTGGTCGTCACCATGGCCGAGAGCTTCTCCGTCGAGCGCCGCAAGCTGATGCGCTTTCTGGGCGCGAAGGTGATCCTCACTCCCGCCGCCCTGCGCGCTACCGGCATGGTGGTGAAGACCCAGGAGCTGGCCGCCAAGCACGGCTGGTTCATGACCCGGCAGTTCGAGAACGAAGCCAACGCCGACATGCACTCCCGGACGACCGCGCCGGAGATCCTGCGCGATTTCCCGAACGGCGAGCTCGACTACTGGGTGACCGGCTACGGCACCGGCGGCACGCTGAAGGGCGTCGCCCGGGTGCTGCGCGAGAAGAGCCCCAAGACCAAGATCGTCGTTTGCGAGCCGGCCGACGCCCCCTTGATCGAGAGCCACCAGCCGCAGGCCTATAATCCCGACGGCACGCCCGCCGCCGGCCACCCGGCCTGGAAGCCGCACCCGATGCAGGGGTGGACGCCGGACTTCATCCCCAAGCTGACTGGGGATGCCGTCGACGCCCACCTGATGGATCAGGTGCTGCCGATCGCCGGCCCTGAGGCTATCCGGCTCAGCCAGTTGCTGGCCACGCAGGAGGGCATCTTCGTCGGAATCACCTCTGGGGCGACCTTCGCCGGCGCGCTGAAGATCGCCGAGACCGCGCCGAAAGGAACCACCATCCTGGCGATGCTGCCGGACACCGGCGAGCGGTACCTCTCGACCCCGCTGTTCGCCGACGTGCCGGCCGAGATGACGCCGGAGGAGATCGAGATCTTCCGCTCGACGCCGTCGTTCACCGAGCCCGCGGCCTGACCCGGTTCGGGGCCGCGACGCCACGTGGGCTCGATCTTTTCGCCGCAATAGTCCAATAGCAGCGCCAAGGCCCGCCTTGGCGGTTAGCCGCATCCTGGCTGGGCCTGCTGCGTTGATCGCACGCGCCCTCAATCCGACGGAGAAGTCGATCATGGCGAGAAAGCCGAACTACCCGTTCGAACGCATGGAGCGCGAGCGGCAGAAGGCGGCCAAGAAGGCCGAGAAAGCCCGTCTGAAGGCCGAGGCGCGCGCCCGAGGCGAGCCTGATCCGGTCGACGGCGACGAGGCCGAAGACGCGGCCGACGAAGAGTAGGATCACCAATGCAGACCGCGACCATCTTCAACCACGAGACCGTCGTCCTGGACGGCGAGCACTTCGCCGACTGCGAATTCCAGGATTGCCGCATGGTGTTCAACGGCGGCGAGGTCCCGGTCTTCGAGAACTGCCGGTTCAACGACTGCGACTGGAAGTTCGAGGACGCAGCCGGACGGACGCTGGCCTACATGAAGGTCGTCTGGGGCGCGGGCGGCAAGGCCCCCGTCCAGGCGATGATCAAGGAAATCACCGGCGGCGGCGGGACGTAGCTCGGCGCCCATTGATGCAACTCTGATTGTCATCCCGGCCGCAGCGAAGCGGAGAGCCGGGACCTAGGGCGGC
>JBOHKZ010000550.1:0-6869 GCA_050729355.1 Phenylobacterium sp.
TGCACGTGAACGGCGGCATGGCGATGATCTGAGGCTCGCCACGGCGTATCGGAACATGCTAACGCGCCGAGGACTTTGAGTGAGCGCCGCCGTTGTGGTTGACTTAGCCGCGCGGCTCGCCGATGCAACGACCTGAATTCTGAGAGGGACCTACCTAATGTCCGACGTCCTAGAACGCGTCCGCAAGATCGTTATCGAACACCTGGACGCCGATCCGGAGAAGGTCACCGAGAAGGCCAGCTTCATCGACGACCTGGGCGCCGACAGCCTCGACAACGTCGAGCTGGTCATGGCCTTCGAAGAAGAGTTCGACATCGAAATCCCGGACGACGCCGCCGAGCACATCCAAACGGTCGGCGACGCTGTGAAGTTTATCGCTGAGCGCCTGGGCGCAGCCTAAGCGCCTGATTCGGCTTAAGGTTTTCGGACCGCCGCGTCGGGGGCGACCCTGACTGCGGCGGTCTTCCTTTGAGGACCAGGCATGCGTCGAGTCGTCATTACCGGTATTGGCCTGATCACCCCCCTTGGCCAGGGGACCGAGTTCGTCTGGAAGAAGATCCTGGCGGGCGAGAGCGGCATCGGCCGCGTCACCACCTTCGATCCCACGGATTACGCCTGCCAGGTGGCGGGCGAGGTTCCGCGCGTCGACGGTCGGGGCGGCGGCGGGCCGGACATTCCGGGGTCGTTCGATCCCGACCAGACCATGTCGCCGCGCGATCAGCGGCGCGTGGATGATTTCATCCTCTACGCCATGGCCGCGGCTGACGAAGCCGTGAAGGATTCGGGCTGGCAGCCCGAGGCCGAGGAAGACCGCGAGCGGACCGGCGTGATGATCGGCTCCGGAATCGGCGGCCTCGCCACCATCGAGCGCACCTCGATCGAGCTGCACGAGAAGGGTCCGCGCCGGGTCGGACCGTTCTTCATTCCCTCGGCCCTGATCAACCTGGCGAGCGGCCAGGTCTCGATCCGCTACGGCTTCAAGGGCCCGAACCACGCCGTCGTCACCGCCTGCGCCACCGGCGCCCACGCCATCGGCGACGCGGCCCGGCTGATCAAATACGGCGACGCCGACGTGATGTTCGCAGGCGGGGCGGAAGCCGCCATCTGCCGCGTGGGCATGGCCGGCTTCATCGCCGCGCGCGCCATGTCGACCAACTTCAACGACACGCCGCACAAGGCCAGCCGCCCCTACGACAAGGACCGCGACGGCTTCGTCATGGGCGAGGGCGCCGGCATCCTGGTGCTTGAAGAGTACGAGCACGCCAAGGCCCGCGGCGCGAAGATCTACGCCGAGGTCGCCGGCTACGGCCTGGCGGGCGACGCCTACCACATCACCGCCCCGGCCGACGACGGCAGCGGCGGCTTCCGGGCGATGGCGGCGGCGATCAAGGACGCGGGGATTTCGCCGGGCGAGATCGACTACATCAACGCCCACGGCACCTCGACCCCGCTGGGCGACGAGATCGAGCTGGGCGCGGTCGAACGGATGCTGGGCAATGCGGCCGCCAAGGCCACGATGAGCTCGACCAAGTCGGCTACCGGCCACCTGCTGGGCGCGGCCGGGGCCGTCGAGGCGGCGTTCTCGGTGCTGGCGATTCGCGACCAGATCGCGCCGCCGACCATCAACCTGGAGAACCCGTCGATCGAGACGGCGATCGACCTGGTGCCCAACAAGGCCAAGCCGATGAAGATCGACGTGGCGCTCTCCAACTCGTTCGGGTTCGGCGGCACCAACGCCTCCATGGTGTTCAAGAAGGTTTCGTGAGCCGAAAGCCCTCCGCTCGACGTGGAAGAGGGAGGCGCGCCAAGGTGCGCAAGCGCATGGGCCTGATGCGGATCGCAGGCGGCCTCGTCGCCGCATTGCTGCTGGTCGTGCTCCTGGCCGGCGGATGGGCGCTCTGGACCTATCGCGGGCCCGGCCCCGCGGCCCCGTCCGGCGCGACGACGAACGTCACCCTGGAGCGGGGCTCCGGCGTCACCCAGATCGCGCACGCGCTGAAGCGGGCCGGCGTCATCGGCTCCAGCCAGATCTTCCTGATGGCCGTGAAGCTGACCGGCGCGACCCACGACCTCAAGGCCGGCGAATACGAGTTCGCGAGCCATGCCTCGATGGGCCGCGTCCTGGCCGATATCCGCGCCGGCAAGGTCGTGCGCCATGTGGTGAGCGTGCCCGAGGGCTGGACCAGCGACATGGTGGTGGACGCGGTGCTGGCCCAGCCGGTGCTGGCCGGCGCAGTCGACGCGCCGGCCGAGGGCGCAATCCTGCCCGACACCTATCAGGTCGAGCGCGGCGAACAGCGCAACGAGGTGATCCGGCGGATGGAGCTGGCGCAGCAGAAGCTGCTGTCCGAGCTCTGGGCCACCCGACAAGCCGGCCTGCCGTTCAAGACGCCGGAAGAGGCGGTGACGCTGGCCTCGATCGTCGAGAAGGAGACCGCGCTGCCCTCCGAGCGGCCGCGGATCGCGGCGGTCTACCTCAACCGGCTGCGCCAGGGGATGCGGCTGGAGAGCGATCCCACGACCATCTACGGCATCTCCAAGGGCCGCCCCCTGGGCCGCGGCCTGACCATGACCGAGCTGGTGACCGTCACGCCCTACAACACCTACCGCGTCGACGGCCTGCCGCCCGGACCGATCGCCAATCCGGGCCGCGCGGCGCTGGCCGCGGTGCTGGATCCGCCCAAGACGACGGAGCTGTTCTTCGTGGCCAACGGCCAGGGCGGCCACGTCTTCGCCTCGACCTATGAGGAGCACCAGCGCAACGTGAGCCGGTGGCGCGCCATCGAACGCGCGCAGGCGGCGGAGGCGGCGAAGTGAATCTATCGGGCATGACCGGGTTCGGGCGCGCCGAGGGCGCGCTGGGGGCCTGGAGCTGGGCGGTCGAGGCCCGCAGCGTCAACGGGCGCAACCTGGAGGTCCGCTTCCGCGGTCCGCCGGGGTTCGAGGGCCTGGAGCGGGCGGCGCGCGAGGGCGCCCAGGCGCGTTTCCAGCGCGGCCAGCTGACCGTCGGCGTGCAGGCCAAGCGCGCCGAGGGCGCAGGCGCGGTGCGGCTGAACCTCGAGCAGCTCGAGCGCTATCTGGCGGCGGGCGCGCCCTATGTGGCGTCGGGCCAGGCCGGGCCGCCGGCCCTGGATGGCCTGCTCTCGCTGAAGGGCGTGATCGAGGCGGCGGACGCGGTCGAGGACCCGGACGCGCAGGCGGCCCTGGAAGCGGCCATGGCGGCCTCCATCGCCGCTGCGCTCGACGAGCTTGCCGCGGCGAGGACCGAGGAGGGGCGGGCTCTGCTGGGCGTCCTGGGGCCCCTTGTGGACCACATCGGGACCCTGACGTCGAAGTCTGCGGCCCTGGCCCAGGGACAGCCGGCGATCATCAAGGCGCGGTTCGAAAAGCGGCTGACGGAGCTCGCCGGCGAGGCGGCCACCGAGGAACGCATCCTGCAGGAAGCCGCCGCCATGGCGGTGAAGGCCGACGTGCAGGAAGAGATCGACCGCCTGCGCGGGCACGTGGCTGCGGCGCACGACCTCCTGGCCGCCGAGGGCGCGGTCGGACGGCGCCTCGACTTCCTGACCCAGGAATTCATGCGCGAAGCCAATACCCTTTGCTCGAAGTCGGCGTCGGGCGCCTTGACCTCGGTAGGCCTGGACCTCAAAGCCACCATCGAGCAGTTCCGCGAGCAGGTTCAGAATGTGGAGTAGTCATCCTTGAGCGGCGCCCCGGACGACCACGCCAAGCCCTGGGAAACCACCCGGCGGGGCCTGATGCTGCTGGTGTCGAGCCCGGCGGGGGCCGGCAAGACCTCGCTGTCGCGCCGGCTGGCGGCCGACCACCTGGACCTGATCCTGTCGATCTCGGCGACCACGCGCGCGCCGCGCCCCGGCGAGGAGGAGGCGCGCGAGTACTTCTTCAAGACCCGCGAGGAGTTCGACGCGATGATCGCGGCGGGCGAGCTCTTCGAGTGGGCCGAGGTCAACGGCCAGCGCTACGGCACCCCCAAGGCGCCGGTGATGGCGGCGCTGGAAGCCGGCAAGGACGTGCTCTTCGACATCGACTGGCAAGGCGCCGCCCAGGTGGCGAAGATGGCGCCGCAGGACAGCGTGCGGGTCTTCGTCCTGCCGCCGTCCTGGTCGGACCTCTCGCGGCGGCTGCACGCGCGGGCCCAGGACAGCGAGGAGATCATCACGCGGCGCCTGGCGCTCGGCCGCGAGGAGATCAAGCACTGGGGCGACTACGACTACGTCATCGTGAACAAGAACTTCGACCGCGCCTACGCCGACCTCGGCCACATCTACCGCGCCGAACGCATCAAGCCGGGGCGCAACCCGTGGCTTCCGGAGTTCGTCGAGGCCCTGGGACTGGAAGAGGACTGAGGCGAGGGCGGCTTCGCCCGGGCCGGCCTTGCTGGATCGGGCGCCGGTTGGGGTTTCAACCCATTTTGCCCAAACAGGCTGAGGCTAGAGTAACCGCCCGATCATGTGAGCGGGGCCAATGGCCGACACCATCCGAGCCTCGGTATTGGCGGGATACGACGAACTGGCGCGCGCCGAGGGCCTCGACCCGTTGCGAATGCTGGACGCGGCCGGCATTCCGCGCAGTGCCCTGACGACGCCGGACCTCAAGATATCGACCACCGCGGTGCGCGATCTGCTGGAGCAATCCGGGCGGGCGGCCGAAGACTTCGGCCTGCGCCTTTCCGAGCGTCGGACGCCTTCGATCCTGGGGCCATTGGCCCTGATACTGCGTGAACAACCCACGGTGCGGCGCGCCATGGAAGCGCTGATCCGCTACGTCCCGCTCCACACCGCCGCGAACCATCTCTCGATGGAGGAAGTCGGGGATTTGGCCATCCTGCGCCTGGTCCTTTCGTACCCCACGCCGGGGCCGTCCCGTCACGCCGTTGAACTTGGCATGGGCCAGGGGGTGCGCCTCCTTCGACGATTTCTTGGAGAGCAGTGGCGTCCCAACGCTGTGTCATTTGTCCATGCGAGGCCAAAGTCGCTGCTCACGCACCAACGGGTGTTCGGTCCGAACGTAACGTTCGACCAGCCAGCCAACACGCTGACCTTCAGCCGCGCGGACCTCGACACTCTCATTCCCAACGCCGACCCTGAGATGGCCCGCGTCATTCAGCACTATATCGACGGGCTGATCGGCGCGGCCCCGGCAGGCGTCGCCGATCGCGTGCTCGAACTCGCCCGTGAACTGCTGCCGACCGGGTACTGCAATATCCACATGGTCGCCAAGCAGGTGGGTATCGACCCCAGGACGCTGCAGCGCCGGCTGGCCGAGCTTGGGATCGGCTTCAACGACATCGTCCAGAACGCGCGGCTAGGACTGGCCGCTCAGTACGTGGAGGGTAGCGACATGCCGTTCATCGAGGTGGCGGATCTGCTTGGTTTCTCAGCGGTGAGCGCCTTCTCCCACTGGCATCGCGACCACTGCGGCTGCTCGGCGAGCGACCGCCGCAGGTCCGCGCGAGCCCGGACCATGTCTACGCAATAGCCGCGCTGGCCGGCGGCTGTCTGCCGTGTCGCCAATGAGCAAGTCGCCTGCCGCTTTAAAGCAAACGTCCACCGGCGTCCGCGCCTAGCGTGAACCCGTCGCCGAGCCTCGCGTCAGTACCGCCCGGCCAACCCTTCGCAAACCGAAGACGAGACCGGAGTTCCGTCTGAAGCTGAAAGGACGACGCCATGTATTTCGAGGACGACTCTCTCTTTCCCGAAAACCAGCAGCCGTTGATCATTACCGCGGCGCCCTACGGGCCGACGTGGCTGCCGGGCGACGCGACGGACATTCCGATCACCTGGGACGAGCAGGTCCAGGCGGCGGTGGACTGCTACAACGGGGGCGCCACCGTGCTGCATGTGCACGTGCGCGACCCCGAGACCGGCCACATGTCGTCGGACATCGACCACTACAACTACCTGCTCGGGCGGCTGAAGCAGGCCGTTCCAAAGATGATCATGCAGGTCGGCGGCTCGATCGCCTTCTCGCCCAAGACCGACGGCGCCAAGGCCGAGTGGCTCGACTACGACACGCGCCACATGCTGGCTGAGCTGACGCCGACGCCCGACACCGTCACGGTCGCCATCGGCACATCGATGTTCGACATCACCCAGATGTGGACCCCGGACGATGTGAAGGGGACGCATTTTGAAGATCCGAAGGTCATCGAAGCCTACGCCGGCATGTACACGGACGCCGGTCCGGCTTTCTACCTGGAGCACCTGAAGCGGCTGCGGGCCAAGGGGATCCAGCCCTATTTCACGCTGGCGCACGTTCACCAGCTCGAGATCGTCGAGCGGCTGATCCGCAGCGGCGTCTACATGGGCCCCCTGAACACCAACATCACCACCTACGGCGGCGGCGGGTGCGGCCACAATCCGTACGATTGGATGCATTGGCTGCAGCGCGAACCGCAAGGCGCCGTCGTTACGTTCTGGGGTGGGATGCGGGTCAACGCCGTCACTCAGAACCTCGCGGTCCTGCTGGGCCAGCACGCCCGGGTCGGCAACGAGGACAACCTCTGGAACAGCAAGCGGGAACGCTTCACGACGAACCAGCAGCTCTCAGCAATCGTCAGGAACGCCGAGAGCTTTGGCCGAAAGGTCGCGACGGCCGAAGAGGCGCGCAGGATCATGAGGATCGGGACCTGGTACAACAGCGTCGAGGAGACGCTGCAGAACCTCGGCATGCCGCCGAACCGCAAGGACGGCCAGCCCGGCTTCATGGTCTTCGAGACCGACGGAAGAAAGAGCGCGCAGCAGGCAAGCGGCGATTCCCATCCCCTGGTCTACGCCGCCTGACGGGCGTTGCTTAAGCGACCCCCAGAGCCGCGAGGCGGGACGATCGCCTACTCCCCGGGGCGGGTC
>JBOHKZ010000551.1:0-6531 GCA_050729355.1 Phenylobacterium sp.
ATCTCGGACGGCGACTACGACGCGCTGAAGCGGCGCAACCTGGAGATCGAGGACCGCTTCCCGCACCTGATCCGCGAGAACTCGCCGTCGCTGAAGGTGGGCGCCGCGCGGGCCGAGCAGTTCTCGCCCGTGGAGCACGGCGTGCCGATGCTTAGCCTCGACAACGCCTTCGCCGATGAGGAGGCTGTTGAGTTCGACGCACGCATCCGCCGGTTCCTGCGCCTCTCGCCCACCGAGACAGTGGCCTACACCGCCGAGCCGAAGATCGACGGCCTCTCATGCTCGATCCGCTACGAGAAGGGTGTGTTGGTCCAGGCCGCCACCCGCGGCGACGGCCGGGTGGGCGAGGACGTCACCGCCAACGTCCGCACCATTTCCGAGATCCCGAAGCGGCTGGCGGGCTCGGGATGGCCGGATGTCATCGAGGTGCGCGGCGAGGTCTATCTGGGCCACGCGGGCTTCGAGGCCCTGAATGCAGCCGCCACGGAGGCCGGCCAGAAGACCTACGCCAACCCGCGCAACGCCGCCGCCGGCTCGCTGCGCCAGATCGACTCGAAGATCACTGCCGCGCGGCCCCTGCGCTTCTTCGCCTACGCCTGGGGCCTGCTCAGCGGTCCGTTCGCGGAAACCCAGTGGGAAGCGCTGCAGAAGCTGAAGGCCTGGGGCTTCCAGACCACGCCGGATAGCCGCCGGGTCGAGAACGCCGCGGGCCTGCTGGCGGCCTACGCCCATATGGAAGCCCAGCGCCCCAAGCTCGACTTCGACATCGACGGCGTCGTCTACAAGGTCGACCGCCTGGACTGGCAAGGCCGCCTCGGCTTCATCACCCGCACGCCGCGCTGGGCCATCGCGCGCAAGTTCCCTGCCCAGCAGGCCCGCACGATCCTCGAGGCCATCGACATCCAGGTCGGCCGCACCGGGGCGATCACGCCTGTGGCGCGGCTGCATCCGGTGACGGTGGGCGGCGTGGTCGTGGAGAACGCCACCCTGCACAACGCCGACGAGATCGCCCGCAAGGACGTCCGGGTCGGCGACACCGTGATCCTGCAGCGGGCCGGCGACGTGATCCCGCAGATCGTCAGCGTCGTGCTGGAGGAACGGCCGGAGGGCGCCCAGCCCTTCGCCTTCCCGACCCATTGCCCGTGCCCGCTGCACACCGAGATCACCCGCGAGACAACGGCGGCCGGCGCCGAGACCGTGGTGCGCCGCTGCACCGGCGAATTCGCCTGTCCGTTCCAGCGCCTGGCGCACCTGCGCCACTTCGTGTCGCGCCGCGCCTTCGACATCGAGGGGCTCGGCGAAAAGCAGCTCACCGCCTTCAACGAACGCGGCTGGATCAAGGAGCCGGCCGACATCTTCCGTCTCGCCCGGGACGCCGAGAAGACGGAGGAGCTCAAGGCCACGGACGGCTACGGCGAGACCAGCGTCGCCAACCTGATCGCCGGCATCGACGCGCGCCGCGACATCGCACTCGACCGCTTCATCTATGGCCTGGGCATCCGCCACATCGGCGAGACCACCTCCATCGCCCTGGCCCGGCATTTCGAGACCGCCGAGCACTTCGTGGAGGTCTCCAAGGCGGCGTCCGAGCAGATCGCCGGCCCGGTCTATGCCGAGCTGTCGGACCTCGACGGCCTCGGCCCCACCGCCGTCGCCGCCGTGCTGGAGTTCGCCCGCGCCCGGCAACCCATGCTGATCCCGCCGGAGATCTCGCTGGAGGAACACCTGCGGCTGGCCATCCCCAGGCTGAACTCGCGGGCTCGCGCGGCGCTCGCCGCCCGCTTCGGCGACTGGACCTCGTTCGAGCGGGCCGCCCAGGAGGCCGCCGCCGAGACGCCCGGCGAGGCGTTCCAGGAGGTCGCCTCCGTCGACGCGGTCGGCGTCGTCGCCGCCCGGATGATCGCGGCCTTCTTCGGCGAGGACCACAACCGCGCCCTGGTCGACAACCTGCTGGACGAACTACGCGTCATCCCCGCCGAGCGGCCCAAGACCGACACCGCCGTGGCCGGCAAGACAGTGGTCTTCACCGGGGCTCTCGAAAAGATGACCCGCGACGAGGCCAAGGCCCAGGCCGAGCGGCTGGGGGCCAAGGTCTCCGGCTCCGTCTCCAAGAAGACCGACATGGTGGTGGCCGGCCCAGGCGCCGGCTCCAAGCTGGCCGAGGCGACGAAGCACGGCGTGCAGGTCCTCACCGAGGACGAGTGGCTGGCGCTGGTGGAGGCGGGCTAGGCGAGGGGTCTTGGCGACCGGCGTTCTTCGGCGCAAACTGAAGAAAACGTACGGGAGGTTCGAAAATGGCCTACGCCCAGGGACGCGTCATCAACGACGCCGACAGCCACATCATGGAGAGCCTGGACTGGCTTCCGTCCTATGCGGACGCCGCCATCCGCGACCGGCTGATCAGCATGCGGCTGGAGGCCGGCGGCTCGGGCGCGGCCAAGGCCATCGAGAAGGCGCTGGCCCGCCAGAAGGACGAGAAGGCGACCGCCGAGATCGCCGTCAACGTCGTCGAGGGCCCCAAGGGCTGGGCGGCCTACGGCGCCATGAACCCGAACGAGCGGGTCCGCGCCCTCGATGACCTGGGCTTCTCCCGCCAGCTGGTGTTCACCACCTTCGCCGGCTCGCAGTTCATGCCGTCGCCGGACATGGACGTGAAGTATGGCGGCGCGCGTGCGCTCAACCGCGGCATCGCCGAGTTCTGCGCCGGCGATAAGCGGCTGATCGGCGTGGGCGTGGTCCCGCTGGACGATCCCGAACGCGCGCTGGCCGAGGTGGACGCGGCGATCAAGGCCGGTTGCGGCGCGGTCTGGGTCCCGGCGGCCCCGGCCGGCGAGCGCTCGCCCGGCCACCCGGACCTGGATCCCGTGTGGCGCCGGCTCGCCGAGAGCGGCACGCCCTTCATGCTGCACGTGGGGGCGACGGCCCAGAGCCTGCAGCCCGCCTATCACAAGAACGGCCACCCGCGGCCGAAGGACTGGCTGGGCGGCGGCGAGAACCTGCGGGCCAAGGACTATTTCTCGCTCAACTTCGCGCCGCAGAACTTCCTCTGCTCGCTGGCGCTGGACGGTGTCTTCCAACGCTTCCCGAAGCTGCGGGGTGGAGTGATCGAGTTGGGCGCGGGCTGGGTGCCGGACTTCCTTCGCCGTCTGGACGGGGCCTGGAAGGGCTGGCGCAAGACAGACCCGGTGATCGCCGGGCTGGAGATGCCGCCGTCCGAATACATCCGCCGGGCCGTGCGCTTCACGCCCTTCGCCACGGAAGACGCCGGGACCATCATCCGCGAGGGCGGCGAGGAGCTATTCCTGTTCTCATCCGACTTCCCGCACCCGGAAGGCACGTGCAATCCGATCGAGCGGTTCGAGAAGTCCTTCGAGGGCTTCGATGAGACGGTGAAGGACCGCTTCTACCGCCGGAATTTCGAGGACATGTTCAGCGCCTGACGCCGATCAGGCGTCGATGATCTCGGTAAGCCGGGCGCGGGCGCGCTTGGGTTGCAGCTTGCGCTGGCGGTCGGTGAGAACGGTGTGTAGCCGGTCGCGCTGATGTTCGGCGACCTGCAGGGTGCGGGTGCTCTGGATTTCCGTGTCGCGGGCGGCGTCCTGCGCGAGTTGTTGCATCGCCGCGGGGTCGACCCGCTGCAGCACGCCGATCAGGTCCGAGATCAGCAGCTCGAGCGTCGCGACCCGGGCGATCAGGTCTCGGCGGCTGGTGCGGACTTCCTGTTCCATCGCTCTCGTCTCGAGATCACGCTACTCATCGCAGGCAAGCTTGCGCCACACATGCTTAAGGCTTGGTAGGCGAAGCCAAAAAAACAGGTTCATCGAGCGCGGTTTTTCAACCTATGCGAGAGCGTCTCACCGCCCGGGTCCTGTTGTTCGATCCCGATGGGCGGATTCTCCTGATGAAGGGCAGGTTGCCGAGCGGGCCGGATGCGCCGGCGGCCTGGTTCACGGTCGGCGGCGGCGCCGAGCCGGGCGAGGGCGTGCTTCAGGCCGCGGCCCGGGAAATCCGCGAGGAGACCGGTTTCACCGACGCCAGGCTCGGCCCGATCGTCTGGCGCCGCGAGGGTCCGCTGCACCTGGCGAACGGCGAGCTGGTGCTCTTCAAGGAGCACTATGTCATCGCCCATTGCACCGGCGGCGAGCCCAGCCGCGAAGGGTGGGACGAGGTCGAGCGCGCCCTGGTCGACGACATCCGCTGGTGGGCGCTGGCCGACCTGCGGGACTGTGCGGAGATGGTCCATCCCATCGGCCTCGTCGACCTGCTCCCCGACATCCTGGCCGGCCGCTATCCCGCCGAGCCGCGGGAGATCGCGTGGAGCTAGCAGTTGTCACAGCGCCGCTACAGAGTGGGTGAAAAGAGGGAATCCTGATGATCGCAGCTCTGCTCGCCGCCGCCGCCGTGTCCGCCGCCTGCGACCTGGAGAAGCCCTCCGGCGCCCCGGACTGCACGCGCGCCGCCGTCGATGCGCTGAAGATGAACGCGCTGCAGACCGTCGGCACCCACAACAGCTACAAGCTGGCCATCGCGCCCCAGGAAATGGCCAACCTGCGCCGCAGCAATCCCAAGGCGGCCGACACCCTGGACTACAGCCATGAGCCGCTGACCCAGCAGCTGGACGACGGCGCGCGCCAGCTGGAGATCGACTTCGTCTATGACCCGCAGGGCGGCCGCTATCTGACGCCGCTGGGCCGCAAGATGGCGCCCGACACCACGCCCTACGACCTCACTCCGATGGGCCGGCCGGGGATGAAGGTGATCCACGTTCCCGATATCGACTACCGCGCCGTCTGCCCGCTGTTCACCGACTGCCTGAAGGAGGTCCGCGCCTGGTCGAAGGCGCACCCGGACCATGTGCCGATCCTGATCATCTTCAACCTCAAGCAGGACACCATAAAGGTCCCCGGCGCGGTCCCGCTGTTGCCCTTCGACGCCAAGGCGATGGACGCCGTCGACGCCGAGATCCGTTCGGTCTTCAAGGACAGCGAGCTGATCACGCCCGACCAGGTGCAGGGCCGGCACAAGACCCTGCGCGAAGCCGTGCTCGCCGGAGGCTGGCCGACGCTCAAGTCGGCGCGCGGCAAGATCATGTTCGCCATGGACGAGTCGCCGGCGGTGACCGCCGTCTACCGCGGCGCCCGTAAGAACCTCGAAGGCCGCGCGGCCTTCGTGAACAGTGAAGAGGCCTGGCCGGTCGCCGCCTACCTGACCCTGAACGAGCCGGTCGAACTGCAGGACCGCATCCGGGCGGCGGTGAAGGCCGGGTTCATCGTGCGCACCCGCGCCGACGCCGACACCTGGGAGGCGCGGCGCAATGAAACCGCGCGCCAGGTCGCGGCATTCGCTTCTGGCGCCCAGTACGTGTCCACCGACTATATGCACCCGGATGCGCGCTTCGGGCCCTACCAGGCGCGCCTGCGGGGCGGAGAGATCGCCAGGCCCAGGCCTTAGGCCGCTTCAGCCGGCGTACTGGCGCGCGCCGGCGGACTCGGGCGACTGTCGCGATCAGAGGGAGCGCATGCCATGGCCCGAGCGCCCGCCAAGTTCAGCCGCCCGGCGATCGTCGGCGCCTTCGCGACGCGGCCGAGGCTGCTCGGGTCGATGCTGACGGGCCTCGGAGTAGGGCTGGGTCTGGCCTACTTCACGCCGCTCGGTTCAACCACAGGGGCGGTGATCGGCTGGGACGCCATGTGCCTCACCTTCATCGGCCTGATGTTCCTCTACATGTCGAACCGCGACCAGCGGGCCATCCGCACGCATGCGGAACGGGCCGACGAGGGCCGCATCATCGTTCTGGTGCTTATCCTGACGGCCTCGGTGGTGAGCATCGTCGCCGTCGTGATGGAGCTTTCGGACGCCAAGGCGGAGCAGGGCCTGCCGCGCATCCTCTCGGTGACGCTCGCGTTCGTGACTGTGGCCCTGAGCTGGTTCTTCGTGCAGCTGAACTTCGCCCTGCATTATGCCCACGCCTACTACACCCGGACGAAGACCAGCCGGAGCGACGCGGGCGGTCTGCTGTTCCCCGGAACCGCTGCGCCGGATTACTGGGACTTCCTGCACTTCGCGATCATCATCGGCGTGGCCACAGCGACGGCCGACATCGACATCACGGATAAGGGATTACGCAGGCTGGGGACGGCCCACAGCCTCTTCGCCTTCGCCTTCAACACGGTGATCGTGGCGCTTACGATCAACCTGCTGGCGGGCCTGCTTTAGAGGTCCTCCCCCGCGAACGGGGGAGGCTCACTCTGTCTCTTAGCCGGTGACGCGAAGATTGGTCGCCGAGGTCTTGCCGCTGCGACGGTCCGCTTCGAGGTCGTAGGCCACCGTCTGGCCTTCGTTCAGACCGCGCAGACCGGCCTGTTCGACTGCCGAGATGTGGACGAACACGTCCTGGCCGCCGTCGTCGGGCTGGATGAAGCCGAACCCCTTGGTGGGGTTGAACCACTTCACCGTGCCGGCGCCCGCACCGGCGGGATCGCCGCCCGGACGTCCGCCGCCGCCACCGCCGCCGCGCGGACGGTCGAAACC
>JBOHKZ010000552.1:0-2802 GCA_050729355.1 Phenylobacterium sp.
AGCGCGCCCCGCGCGACGAGCCGCGGCGCGACCGTCCCGACCGCAGCCGTGCGCCCCGTGACCGCGACGACGCCGACGACGGCGTGGTCGGCTTCGGCCACGACGTGCCCGCCTTCCTGGCCAAACGGCCGCCCGTGCGCTCGGACGACTGACCCGCCGCGCGGGCCAGAGCCTTAACACGGTGTTTGTGCTTCGGATTTAGACTTCCGTCCGTGAGTTTGGCTGTCGCGACGTAGCGGCCGCCTCCAAGGGATCAGGAAGCCATGTCCGGGGACATCGAAACCTCGCTGCGCGCACCCCAGGCCTACGAGTTGGCCCGCAAGGCCATCGAGGCGATGGAAGCCCACGGCGTCTGGCCGACGGTCCTGAATTTCGAGATCTGGGTGCACTACGTCGGCCTCAAGGCGAGCCCCCTCGCCGCGGAGATCGAGCGCCTGATCGCCGCCGGCCAACCCTTCACGGAAAGCGTCGGCGAAGCGCTCGCCGCGCAGTTCCTGCCGGATTCCAAGCGCAACGGCGAAATCCTCGACGCCGGCGACACCCTCACCCGCGAACTGCAGTCGGTCTCGGCGGCCATCGAAACCGCCCAGAAGACCAGCGCCATCTACGGCGAGCAGTTGGCGACCGCCTCCGAGACGCTGGCCGGCGACGACGTGGCCAAGGCCAAGGCGGTTATCGAGGACCTGTCCACCGCCACCCGCACCATCCACGCCGAGAACAAGGTCCTCGAGGACCAGCTCAGCGAGACCCACGCCGAGCTCAACCGCCTGCGGGAGAACCTCGAGCAGGTGCGCCGCGACGCCATGACCGACGGCCTGACCAACCTGGCCAACCGCAAATCGTTCGACGAGGCCCTGGAGGCCGCCTGCTCTCAGGCCGACGCCAGCGGCCAGCCGCTTTGCCTCGGCATCCTCGATATCGACCACTTCAAGGGCTTCAACGACACCTGGGGCCACCAGATCGGCGACCAGGTCCTGCGCTATGTCTCCAGCGTGATTGGCCGCATGGGCGCGATCCCGCGCCTGGCCGCGCGCTATGGCGGCGAGGAGTTCGCGATCATCTTCCCCGCCGAGCAGGCCGATCTCGCCCATGCCGTGCTCGAGGAGATCCGCCTGGAGGTCTCGTCGCGTGCGCTGAAGCGCCGCTCCACCAACGAGGACCTGGGGGCCATCACCGTCTCGTCCGGCATCGCCGAACGCGTGCCCGGCGAGCCGTCGGCCAACCTGGTCGAGCGGGCCGACAACGCGCTCTACGCGTCCAAGCACGCCGGCCGCAATCGCACCACCGTGGCCGAACCGCCGCCCGCCACCGCGGTCGCCGCCTAACCTTTCTGCTAGCCTGACGCCGGGGTATCCTCCGTTAAGTCGCACCCAACGAGGTTCGATAGGAGGATTGCTATGGACGGCGCGACCGCCCCCGCGAAGGTCAGGACCGAGGTCCGCGACCGCATTGGGATCATCACCCTCAACGACCCGGCGACGCTGAACGCTGCAGGCCTCGACCTGATGGCCGATCTGGGCGCCGCCTTCGAGGCGATGGTCGCCGATCCGGGCGTCCGCGCCATCGTGCTCACGGGCGAGGGCCGCGGCTTCTGCTCGGGCGCCAACCTCTCCGGCGGAGGCGCGGCGGGCGCCGCCACAGTCAGCGACCCGAACGGTCCCAACCAGGCGCTCTTGAAGGTCTACAACCCCTTCGTCAGCGCGGTGCGCAAGTCGCCGAAGCCCCTGGTCGCCGCGGTCAACGGCGTGGCCGCCGGCGTCGGCGCTTCGCTGGCGATGGTCTGCGACCTCTGCGTCGCGGCCGAGAGCGCCTACTTCCTGCAGGCTTTCCGTCGCATCGGCCTCGTCCCCGACGGCGGCGCGACCTACATGCTGCCGCGCCTGATCGGCAAGGCCCGCGCCATGGAGCTGACCCTGCTCGGCGAGAAGCTGCCGGCCAAGACCGCGCTCGAATGGGGCATGATCAACCGCTGCGTCCCGGATGCCGAGCTGATGCCCGCCGCGATGGAACTCGCCACGGCGCTGGCCGACGGCCCGGCCTCGCTGGGCTACACCCGCAACCTGATCTGGGCCTCGCTCGACGCGGCCTGGCACGAGCAGGTCGAGGGCGAGGCTTACGCGCAAGGGAACGCCGGACGCACCGAGGACGCCCGCGAAGGCATCATGGCCTTCGTCCAGAAGCGCCCGGCCGCGTTCAAGGGACGCTAGTTCCCCTTCCCGGCCGCGCCAGCTAGACAGGGGCCATGACCTTCGAGCGCCCCCGTGTCGTCTTCGCCTACGACTTCGACGGCACGCTGGCGCCGGGCAACATGCAGGACCACGCCTTCATCCCCCACGAGCTGGGCATGGATCATGGCGAGTTCTGGGAGGAAGTCCGCATCCTGGCGGAAGCCCAGCGCGGCGACCCGATCCTGGCCTACATGCACCTGATGTTGGAAAAGGCCCGCGAGCGGGGCCTGGAGCTCAGCCTGGAGAGCTGGCGGCGCCGTGGCGCGACCATCCCGCTCTTCCCCGGCGTCGAGGGATGGTTCGAACGCCAGAACCGTCGGGCCGAGGACCTGCAGCTCGACCTGCGCCACTTCATCATCTCGTCGGGAAACCGCGAACTGATCGAGGGCTCTCCCATCGCGCGCCACTTCGAGCGGATCTACGCCTCGGCCTTCATGTTCGACGAGGACCTCGACGCCGTCGGCGTGGCGCTAGGCATCAACTACACGTCGAAGACCCAGTACCTCTTCCGCATCAACAAGTGGACGCTGGAGGAGTGGGACAACGTCGCCATCAACAAGTCCATGGCCAAGGA
>JBOHKZ010000553.1:0-6163 GCA_050729355.1 Phenylobacterium sp.
AGCCATCCTTGAAATACCACCCTTATGAACATGGATGTCTAACCGCGGTCCGTCATCCGGATCCGGGACAGTGTATGGTGGGTAGTTTGACTGGGGCGGTCGCCTCCTAAAGAGTAACGGAGGCGCGCGATGGTGGGCTCAGACCGGTCGGAAATCGGTCGTCGAGTGCAATGGCATAAGCCCGCCTGACTGCGAGACTGACAAGTCGAGCAGAGACGAAAGTCGGCCATAGTGATCCGGTGGTTCTGTATGGAAGGGCCATCGCTCAACGAATAAAAGGTACTCTAGGGATAACAGGCTGATTTTGCCCAAGCGTCCACAGCGACGGCAAAGTTTGGCACCTCGATGTCGGCTCATCACATCCTGGGGCTGGAGCAGGTCCCAAGGGTTCGGCTGTTCGCCGATTAAAGTGGTACGTGAGCTGGGTTCAGAACGTCGTGAGACAGTTTGGTCCCTATCTGCCGTGGGTGTACGAAGCTTGAGAGGATCTGTCCCTAGTACGAGAGGACCGGGATGGACACACCTCTGGTGGACCTGTCGTGGCGCCAGCCGCGCAGCAGGGTAGCTAAGTGTGGAATAGATAACCGCTGAAAGCATCTAAGCGGGAAACTAACCTCAAAACAAGGCTTCGCCGAGAGCCGTGGTAGACCACCACGTTGATAGGCCAGGTGTGGAAGTGCCGCGAGGCATGTAGCTAACTGGTACTAATCGCTCGATCGGCTTGATCGTTCTTATCAAAACTCATGAGCGCTCTAATTGAGCTTGCTCCACAATGATGTCTTCTCATCCACATCCGTTTCGTTGACCTGGTGATTTTGCCGGGGGGTCCCCACCCGATCCCATTCCGAACTCGGTCGTTAAGCCCCCCTGGGCCGATGGTACTTCGTCTTAAGGCGCGGGAGAGTAGGTCGTCGCCAGGTCTACCAAACGGATGTGAGATCCAGACCCTTCAATCCACGATATCAGACAGCTTTGCCGCGGGGTGGAGCAGCCCGGTAGCTCGTCAGGCTCATAACCTGAAGGTCACAGGTTCAAATCCTGTCCCCGCACCCAAAGTTTCAAACGGCCCTCGCTCGCGCGGGGGCCGTTTTTCGTTTGGGCGGTCGCCTAGGCGGAGCTTTGCCTACGCGCCAAATGTTCGCCTAAGGTGCTCTGCATGCAGAGCCAGGGCCCTTTCACCAGCGTCAGACTGTTCGTGCCGGTGGGTTCGCTCGGCGCGGGCGTCCGGGCGGAGGAGGTCGAGGCGGCGCTGGCGCGAGGCGTCGACGTCATCGCCATGGATGCCGGTTCAACCGACAGCGGCGCGGCCTACCTGGCGACAGGCACATCCAAGAACAGCTGCGATGCGGTCAAGACCGACCTGCGCCTGCTGATGGCCGCTCAGCACGAGGCCCGCGTCCCGCTGATCATCGGCACGGCGGGCCAGGCCGGCGGCGATCGCAATGTCGACTGGACCGTGGACATCGTCCTTGAAGTCGCAGCCGAGCAGGGCTGCCGTCCGAAGATCGCGGTGCTCTATTCGGAACAGTCGGCCGACGTGATCAAGGCGAAGAACGCGCAGGGCCGGGTAAAGCCGCTTCCACCCCTCGGCCCGCTGTCGGACGCGACCGTCGACGAGTGCGAACACATCGTCGCCTTGATGGGCCCCGAGCCCTACATCTCGGCGCTGGAGGCGGGCGCGGACATCATCATTGGCGGCCGCAGCACGGACACGGCGGTGCTCGCCGCCTACCCGCTTTGGAAAGGCGCGCCGATCGGGCCTGCGTGGCACGCCGGCAAGACTGGCGAATGCGGCAGCCAATGCACCGCCCGGTCCACGCTCGGCAGCGGCGTCTGGCTGCTGATCGACCAGGACGGCTTCGAGGTGGAGCCGCTGATCGAGGGCAACGCCTGCACGGTGCACAGCGTCTCGGCGCACATGCTCTACGAGAACAGCAACCCGTTCCGCCTGACCGAGCCGGGCGGCGTGCTCGACGTCACGGCGAGCGTCTATGAGCAGGTCACCCCAACCCGGGTGCGGGTCACCGGTTCGGTGTGGGACGAAAAGCCCTACACCATGAAGCTCGAGGGCGCTTCCGGCGGTCAGTATCAGACGATCATGATGATCGGCATCACCGATCCGGCGGTCCTCGCCAACCTGGACCTCTTTCACGACCGGATGCATCACGCCCTGGTTCGCCGGGTCGAGAGAACCATGGGCGAGGGGGCGGGCAAGTTCGATATCTCCCTGCGGATCTATGGCTGGAACGCGGTCTCCGGCCGCCCGGTCCCGAAGGACGCAGCGCCGCCGCGCGAGGTGGGGGTGATGTGCGTCATCACGGCCGACACCCAGGACCTCGCCACGCAGATGGCCAAGGCCTGCAATCCGTACTTCTTCCACATGCCACTGTTCGACGGCGTCGAGCTGCCGAGCTACGGCTTCCCGTTCACGCCGGCCGACATCGCGCGTGGACAGGTCTACGAGTTCAAACTCAACCACGTCGTCGAGGTCGACGATCCCCTGGAGCTGGTCAGGACCCGATGGGTCGATCTCTCCGTCGGCGCGTCGAGGGAGACATCGGTTGCCTAAGTTGCGTGAGGTCTGCCGACACGTCAGGTCCAAGGTCGCCGGACCGTTCTGGGTGACTATCGACCTATTCTTCGACGGCGAAGAGAACTTCCGGACCTACCACGACAATCCGGCCATCCAGCCGCGCGCCCTGGCGGAGATCTATCAGGCCGACCCAAGCCTGATCGCCATCTATCCGGTGCTGGCTCTGAACATGGTTAAGATCTCCTACCCGCGCACGGCGCCGCAAGGCGGGATGATCGAGCGGGACATGCACTCAGGCCAGCAATACGTCTATCTGCTCGACGTCGAAATGGCCTAGCTTGGCTTCCAGCTATGCTTGATCCGGCACTCCTGGGCCTGGTCATGGTCGTCACCTTCATGACGCTGATCATGACCCGGAAGATGTCGGCCATTGCGGCCCTCATCGCCGTGCCGATCGCCTTTGGACTGCTGGCCGGGGCTCGCGCCGGTCTCGGCGACATGATGGTCAAGGGCGTCCTGCAGGTCGCGCCCACCGCCTTGCTGCTGGCCTTCGCCGTCCTCTACTTCGCGATCATGATGGATGCGGGCCTATTTGAGCCCCTCGTCAGGCGGGTCCTGGCGACGGTCGGCGAGGACCCCGTCCGCATCAGCCTGGGCAGCGCGGCGCTGGCGACGGTCGTCTCGCTGGACGGCGACGGAACAACCACGGCCCTCATCGTTATCACCGCCTTCCTCCCGATCTATCACCGGGTCGGCATGAACCCGCTGATCCTGGCCACCCTCCTGGGGCTCAGCAATTCCCTGATGAACTTCGTCCCCTGGGGAGGACCTTCGGCGCGAGCCGCGAGCGCGGTGCACGCCGACCTGGGCGTGGTGTTCATGCCGCTGTTGCCGGCGATGGCGGTTGGCTTCGTGGGAATCTTCAGCCTCGCCTGGATGTTCGGCCGATCCGAGCGGCGACGCCTCGCCCTGGCATCGACCCTTCCGGCAGGATCTGCTGACCCGCAGCGGGTCGACGTTGGCGCGGCCGGGGAGGGCGATCAGGCCGTGCGCCGACCCGGGCTGTTCGTCTTCAACCTCGTCCTGACCGTCGGCCTGCTGCTCGGCATGATCCTGGGGCTGGCGCCGTTGCCGGTGCTGATGATGGGGGCGTTCGCGGTGGCGATCACCGTCAACTACCCGCGACCGGCGGACCAGAAGGCGCGGCTGAGCGCCCACGCCGAGAATGTGGTCAACGTCGTGCTGCTGATCTTCGCGGCCGGCGCCTTTACGGGGATACTCAACGGCGCGGGCATGGCCGACGCCATGGCCAACGCCGCACTCTCCGTGATCCCGCCGAGCGTGGGTCCGTTCCTGGCCCCAATCACGGCCCTGGCCAGCATGCCGCTGACCTTCGTCATGTCCAACGACGCCTACTACTTCGGGGTCGTGCCTGTCGTCGCCAACGCGGCGGCAAATTTCGGCATTTCCCCAGAGGCGATCGCACGGGCGTCGCTAATCGGCCAGCCGGTCCACGCGCTCAGCCCGTTGCTCGCGCCGATCTACCTGGCTTGCGGGCTGCTGGGCGTGAACGTCGCGGACGCCCAGCGCTTCGCCTTGAAGTGGGCCGTCCTCATCAGCCTGATCGTGCTTGCCACGGCCTTGGCCACTGGCGCTATCCCGCTTGTCGGCAGCGGCCAGCCGCTGGCGACGGCCTAGGATTCTCGGCCCCGGGGCAGGGGAACCGGCGCGCCCCTGAGGGACGCGCCGGCCGCAGGTATCAGTACTTGAAGCGCAGCGTCAGCCCGTAGGTCCGCGGCTGGCCCAGGAAGGCGTCGTACGACCCCGACTGCAGGACCGAGGCGAAGGCCACCTGGTAGTAGCTGTCGTCGAACAGGTTCTGCGCCCAGGCTTCCAGCTGCCAGGACCGGTCTTCCGGGGAGAGGCCGATGCGGGCGTTGACCACGGTATAGCCCGGCTGGTTCTTCACCGGGTCGAGGTCGGAGCCGGTGTTGAAGCCGGTGACGCTCTTGGAGTTCACCGCGATCCGGCCGATCAGGTCGTCGGTGATGTGGTGCTCGTAGGTGACGCCGAGCGAGGCGGACCACAGCGGGGCGAGCGAGAGCCGCGCGCCCGGCAGGTTGCCGCCCAGGAAGATCGGCGTCGACTTCGGGTAGTAGGTCTCCGCATAGGTTACCCCGCCGTTCAGGCTGAGGCCCTCGACAGGGGTGAACCACACGAAGTCGGCATCGACGCCCTTGGAAATCACCTTCGGCACCGAGGCCACCGAGAACACCAGCCCGTTGAAGGCGTTGAGCTGGAAGTCTTTGAACTCCTGGTAGAAACCGGTGAGGTTCAGCAGCAGGGTCCGGTCGAGCAGTGTGTTCTTCACGCCGAGCTCGTAGGAGTCGACGGTCTCCGGCGCGAAGCTGGTGTCGAGCACCGGCGTCGTCGGTTGGCCAGCCACGGTCTGGGTCGTGGTGGCGATCCGGTCGAGGTTGAAGCCGCCGGCCTTGTAGCCCCGAGCGTAGGACGCATAGGCCAGGACCTCCGGCGTGAACCGGTAGGCGAGCTTGGCGGTGCCGGTGAGTTTGTCCTCCTTCAGGTGCTGGTCGTTCGTGCCGATGCGGCCGAAAGCCGGGCTGTTGGAGGTGGCGCAGAGCACCTGGTAGGGGCCAGAGGCCAGAAGCCCGCCGGCGCGGATAAGCGAACCGGTCGCCGGGATCGGGCCGCCCCGGGCGGCCGCATTGGTCAGCGCCGTGGCGCAGCCGATCCCGCCGTCGGTGTTGCTCCAGAAGGTGTCGAGGTCCTTCTTCTCCCAGGTATAGCGGAGGCCCACGGTCAGCTCGAGCTTGTCGGTGACCTTGAAGCTGTTGTTGGTGAAGAGCGAGAAGCCCTCTTCCTGCTGCTGGTAGAGGTCGTCCTGGCCCTGGCCCTGCACGAAGGTGGAGCCGTTGGCCGGGCGCCCGGTGAAGAGCGGAAGTTGCCCGCTGAAGAGTTGGTTGACGTACTGCTCGTACTGGCTGCCGTAGGTCACCGTGCGGACGTGAAGGTCCAGGTCTTCCTTGGTGTAGAAGGCGCCGACCAGCCAGTTGAGACGATCCGTCGAACCCGCGTAGCGCAGTTCCTGGCTGAAGGTCTTGAACTTGCTCGAGCCGGGGTTCGGATCCTCCTTGAAGCTGGGGGCGTAGAGGATGTCGGCGCCGGTCCATTCGACGTCGCTGCCGCCGGCCTGTTTCCAGAACCGCGAGGCGGTGATCGAGGTCAGCTTGGCGTTGCCGAACCAGGGGGTCTCCCAGTTCGCCTCGATCGACGTGCCCTCGTCGGTGATCTTCTTCGCGAAGCCGCGGTTGCTGTAGTCGCGGAACTTGTCGATGTCCGGCGGGTTGGCGATGCCGCCCGGGGCGAGACCACGAATGATCGCCGCCGTTGGTCCGTTCAGGATCTGCACAGCGCCGCAGCAGCTCTCGTCGCGCTTGGTGTAGTCCATGGCGACGTTCACATCGACCGTCGAGGTCGGCGTGAACAGCAGCTGGGCGCGGCCCGTGTAGAAGCTTTGGTCGTTCACGTCGCGGGCGTTGCTGACGCTGTTGTAGTAGCCGTCCCGCTCGCGCGCGGCGAAGTAGACGCGGCCGGCGACCAGGTCCTTGG
>JBOHKZ010000554.1:0-7384 GCA_050729355.1 Phenylobacterium sp.
GTCGTAGCCCTCTTCGGCCGAAGCGCTGTCGGCGGTCTTGCCCTTGCGGATGGCGGTCGCCGCGTCTTCCAACGCCTTGGTGGTCGCGCCCGCGTCCTTCAGGATCTTGGCCGCGTCGCCGCCGTCCTTGGAAATCGCGATGAGCAGGCGTTCGGTGGTGACGAAGGCGTCGCCGGCCTCCTTGGCGCCCAGCTCGGCGGCCGCGAACACGCGCGCCGTCTCAGGCTTCATGTAGAGCTGGGCGGAGCCGCCCTCGACCTTCGGTATCTTGCTCAGGGCCGTGTCGAGCGCCTTGTCGGCTTCGTCCGGGCGGCCTCGAGCGCTCTGGATGAGGGCGCGGGACAGCCCGTCCTTTTCCTCAAGCAGGACTTTCAGGAGGTGTTCCGGCGCGAGCTGCTGGTGGCCTCTGGCAAGCGCCAGGCTCTGCGCCGACTGGATCGCTTGCTTGGCGCGGTCGGAATAGACGTCGATGTTCATTAGGTCCCCTCGAATAGGCAGATTGGCGGGGCCGCCTCATCAAGCACGGCCCGCGCCGTACCGATGTAGTGTTGCGGATAGGTCACACAAGTCCGTGACGCCGAAGTTTCAAACACCCTATCTCACGGGAAACAACGCACACTCCCCGGGGTTTTGCGGATTGATCCGGTGTTTCCCGTCCCCTCCTTAGGCGCATGACGATGACCCACTTCCGAACCCTCGCCCTGCTCACCGTCTCGGCGGCGGCGCTCGCGACCCAGGCCCACGCCAGCGGCTTCTATCTGCAAGAGCAGTCCGTACGCGGCACGGGCCGGGCCTACTCCGGCGAAGTGGCGGATCAGGGCCCGGCGTCGTTGTGGTGGAACCCCGCCGCGATCGCCACCTCGCCTCGAGAGGCCTATGTGGGCGCACACGCCGTTCTGGTGGAGTCCAAGGTCAACAATTCAGGCTCGACCATCACCTATCCTGGCGGCCTGAGGCTTCCGGTCAGCGGCGATCCCCGCGCCTCGAACCCGATCCAGAACGGCATCGCGCCGAACTTCGCGATCGCGACGCCGATCGGCGACCGGTTCGCCATCGGACTGTCGGTGGCCGCGCCCTACAACTTCACCACCAAGTACACCCGCCGGTCCTGGGCCCGTTACGACGCCCTGGAGTCGCGGCTGACCACGGCGGATATCCAGTTGACCGGCGCCATGCACGTCACCGACTGGCTCGACCTCGGCGTGGGCGTCGACGCCGAGTACACAGACGCCAAGCTTTCCACCGCGGACCCGAACCTCTCCCCGCTGCTGCCCGACGGCGTTTCACAGCTCAGCGGGGACGGCTGGGATTATGGCTGGACCGTCGGCGCCCAGGCGCACTTCGACCGGCTGAGCCTGGGCGCCAGCTATCGCTCGGCCATGGAGCACAAGCTGGGCGGACAGGTGTTCGTCGGCGGCCTGCTCGGGCCGCTGGCCGCCGGCAACGCCCAGGTCGACGGCAAGGCGAAGTTCAGCACCCCCTGGATCGCCACCTTTGGCGCCCGCTACCGGGTCAACGACCACCTGACGCTGAACGGCCAGGTGCAGCGCGTCGGCTGGAGCAAGTTCGACGCCATCGACGTGACGTCGCCGGCCGGAAACCAGGTGCTGGCCCAGAACTACAACAGCATCACCTCCGGCGCGGTGGGGGCCGACTACATCGTCAACGACCGCCTCACCCTGCGCGCCGGCGTCGGCTACGACCCGACGCCGACACCGAGTGCTGAGCGAACCGCCCGTGTGCCCGACGGCGACCGCTGGCTCTACAGCGTCGGCGCCACGGGCAAGATCAGCGACAACACCCAGGTCGACGCGGGCTTCGCCTACATCGCCTTCAAGGACAGTGACGTGCACCACGACACCACCTTCTTCGGCGGCACGCCCGCAGCCATCAACACCGCCCTGCGCGGCACGGTCGAAGGCACGGGCTATGTCATGTCGCTCGGCCTGCGGACCAAGTTCTAGCGCGGCGGATTATTTTTCTCGAGGAAGCTGACGACCGCGTTGAGCATGCCTTGTCGCGTGTCGCCTCGCGTCAACCAGTGATCTGTGCCGTCCAGCACCACCAGTTCGACCGGCTTGCCGGCCGCCTTCAGAGCATCCGCCATCCTCTGGCTCTGTTCCAGCGGCACCACGGTGTCGTCCTTGCCGTGGATCAACAGGATCGGAACGCTCACCTTGTCCGCGTGAGCGGCCGGCGAAATCTCCGACATCGAAGGGTCGCGCGCGCTCTCCGCGCCGATGAAGCGGATGAGATAGCGCTGGGAGCCCACGCCATTCTGGCTGCGGACCCAGGGCGCGAAGGTCCGCAGGTCCGAGATGCCACCGTAGGACGCGGCGCAACGGTAGACGCCGGGATCCAGCGTCGGTCCGGCCAACGCCGCATAGCCGCCGTAGCTGCCCCCGACGATGCACACCCGCTTGGGATCGACGACCCCCTGCCGCGCCAGCTCACGGACCCCATCCGACAGGTCGGTCTGCATCTTGCGTCCCCACTGGCCGAAACCGGCCTCCAGGAACTTCCAGCCGAAGCCGTCGGAGCCTCGGAAATTCACCTGGAGTACGGCGTAGCCGCGCGAGGCCATGGCCTGGGCCCACCAATCAAACCCCGGCCCATCACGGACGGCCGGGCCCCCATGCGGGAACACAACCAGCGGCAGGTTCTTTGCGTCGCGCCCACGCGGCGTCGTGAGGTAGCCGCTCAACTCCAAACCATCCTGGGCCTTGAAGCGGACCGGCCGCACCGGAGAGATATCGTCGGGCCGCAGGCTCTCGTAGGCGACGCCCACCCGGCTGACCGCGCCGCTCTCAAGGTCCACCAGACAATAGGCGGGGCCTTCGGTCGCGGAGTCCGTCGCCACGACGAACTTGCTGCGATCGTCCGACCACGACACCAGCGTCGCCTGGTCCGCCGCCAACGCCTTGCGCACCGCGGCCCATGCGGCCCGATCCTTCGGATCGAAGAAGCTGTACCTGACCTCATCACCCTCCAAGGTCCGTAGGCCGATCAAATTGTGATGCAGGGGATCGAAGATCGTCGCGTCGCCCTGCAATTTCAGAGGTTCGCTCCAGACGCCTTCGGGCGAGACCTCGCGGATCTGCACCGATCCGTCGACCCGTTCACCGATCAGCACCGACTTGGCGTCACGCCCAAGACCAATGAGGTTGGGGCGCTCCACCTTTGCCTCGATGGTTCGATTCTCCCGCCATCCGGCGCCGGCCTTCAGCTTCAGCACCCAGCGTCCGCTCTGGGCGTCGGCCGCCACCTGCGCCGCCGCCACACCGTCGTCGCCGACGAGCCAGTCACGCGAGTCGACGCCGCCGGCCTCCATCATCGAGGTCCTGTCAGTAGCCAGGTCGATGCGAAAAAGCGCCAACGCGCTCTGACCACTCGAGTTGAACCGGTACGTCTGCACGTAGAGGTACGGCTTGCCGCCCAGCACCCGGACCACCGGCGCATCGAAGATCAGCGGCAGCATCCCCGGGGCGTCCCGAAGCAGCGGAGCCAGCTTCTGGGTTTCGAGGTTGTAGTCGAAGATGCGGAAGTACTCGGCGCGCGGCGCGACGAAATCCTGCAGCTTTGCAGTGACCGAGGTCATCAGGATGATGTGGCTCGGCCCGGCCCACTGAACGTCCCGGACCTTGGCCTCGCCGACGCCCAGGCCGTGCAGGGTCTTGCCGCTCTTGATGTCCTGGATGGCCACCTGGCGAAGCTCGCCGTCGGTGCGGGTGATCGCCAGCTTCGAGCCGTCCGGAGAGATCGCCACGGCCTCCACCGCGGGAAGCCGGCCGAACACCTCCAACGGAGCCGCGCAGGCGGCATGCGCCCATAGTGCGGCCAGGACAGCCGCCAGAAATCCAGAACGCATTACGACCCCCACCACACAACCCCAAGGCGAGACTGCCCGGTGGAGCATCGCCGATCAATCGGTCAGTTGGTCAGGTTCGCGCAGAGCCCGACGGCCGGCTCTAGTTCAGCTCAGTCTTCTTCGGCGCTTCGGGCGGCAGGGGGGCGATCGGCACGCCGTCTTCGACCAGTTCGCGGACCTCCTTCGAAGTCGCCTGGCCGTAGATGCCGCGGTCCTCGGACCGGCCTTCATGGATGGCGCGGGCCTCCTTGGCGAAGGTGTCGCCGACGTCGTCGAAGTTCTCTTCCACATGTCGGCGGATGTGGCCCATGGCCTCCATCATCATCGCCTGGGTCTGGGCGAGGGTGACGTCCTGGCCCTTCTTCTTCGTGCCGGAAACCGCGGGCGCCATGATCGCCTTGCGCACCGCCTTGGACGCGCAAACGGGGCACTCGATCAGGCCGCGCGCCTGCTGGTCGTCGAAGTCGGCGGAGGCCCCGAACCAGCCTTCGAAGTCGTGGTCATGCTCGCAAAGGAGGGCGTAGCGGATCATGTCAGGGCCTGCGGCGCGGTGAACGCCCGCGCATTGGCCAGCACCGGGATCGCCGCGCGAGCCCTGGCCGCTTCCCCAAGCACCAGGTCGGCGAAAAGCACGCCCGGCTCGTCATGGTCGAGGTGGGCCAGCACCTCGCCCCAGGGGGCGACGACGATGGAGTGCCCGTAGGTGCCGCGGCCGTCCTCGTGGCGGCCGCCTTGGGCCGGCGCCAGCACGAACGAGCCGGTCTCGATGGCCCGCGCCCGCATCAGCACCTCCCAGTGGGCGGCGCCGGTCGGGCGCGTGAAGGCCGACGGAATGGTCATCACCTCGGCGCCCGCCAAAGCCAGCGCCCGATAGAGCGCCGGAAAGCGCAGGTCGTAGCAGACGGTCATGCCGAGCTTCAGGTCGCCGGCCTGAGCGGTCACCGCCCGATCGCCGGGCTCATAGGTCGCCGATTCCCGAGAGCTCTCGCCGGTCGGCAGGTCGACATCGAACATGTGCAGCTTGTCGTAGGTCGCGGCGATCGCGCCATCGGGCGACACCAGCACCGAGCGGTTGGCGGCCTTGCCGTCCTCACGCAGCACCAGCGCCGAGCCGATCAGCACCCAGGCGCCCGCCTCCTTGGCGGCCTGCCGCAGGCCCGCGACGACGATGTCGTCTTCCAGGCTCCGCAACTGAGGCAGCAGCTGGGCCCGGTCCTTCTGCAGGATGTTGGTCCCCTCCGGCGTCGCGATGAACGCCGCCCCGCCCGCTGCCGCCTCACGCACCATCGGCAGGACGTGCGCCAACGCGGCCTCGTGGGTCGAGGGCGTACGCGTCTGGATCAGGGCGACTTTCATAAGCCTAAGCATACCCCCGAAGGGGCAGCCCCCGAAGAGCCGGGATGGCTCAGGCCGCCTTCAGCAGGGGGTCGAGCTTTCCGTCACGTTCCAGCGCCATCATCTCGTCGCAGCCGCCGATGTGCTGCTGGCCGATGAAGATCTGCGGAAAGGTGGCGCGGCCGCCGGCCTTCTGCACCATCTCGGCGCGCTTGTCGGGATCGAAGGCGGCTTCGATCTCGGTGAAGTCGACGCCCTTCTTCTCCAGCAGCGAGATCGCGCGGACGCAGTAGGGGCAGTACGGCTTCGTGTAGATGGTGACCTGGGTCATGGCGCTCTAATGCAGAACCTATCGCTACAGCTTCATATGGTGAGTCCGGACATTTCCTTAACCCGTGCGACCACTGCGACATCCACGCGCACCGCGCCCGCGGCCTTCAAAGCCCGTGCGCAGCCCTCCGCGGTGGCGCCGGTGGTCATCACGTCATCGATCAGCAGCACGCGCTTACCGGCGACCTGGGCCGCACGGCCGGTCGGGACCTCGAAAGCCCCGGCGACATTGCGGCGGCGTCCCGAGCCCGACTTGCCGCCCTGGGTCTCCGTCGCGCGGCGGCGGACCAGCGCGTCGGGCAGGTAGGCGACCTCGCAGAGCCGCGCCAGGGGCCGGGCGATCTCGGCGGCCTGGTTGTAGCGCCGCTGCAGCAGGCGGCCCGGGTGCAGCGGCACAGGCGCGATGGCGTCGGCCTCGTCGATCAATTCGCGGGCCGCGCGGCTCAGCCAGCGGGCGAACAGCGGCGCGAGGTCCAGCCGGTCGGCGTGCTTCAGCTTCAGGATCGGATCGCGCGAGACCTCGTCATAGAGGCAGGCCGCGCGGGCGGCGTCGAACGCCCGGGGCTTGGCCAGGCAGGCCGCGCAGCGCGCACCGAGATCATACTCGAACGGCGTCCCGCAGCCGTCGCAGACCGGACCGTCTAGGAAATGGATGCGGGTCCAGGTCGCCGCCGAGAGCCCGCCGGCCATGGCCGCTTCGCCTCCGTCCAGCGACTGCGGCGGGAACACCAGGTCCAGCGCGCCGCGCCAAAGCGCGCTCGCCCGCGGTCCCGGTTTCAATCTGCCGTGGAAGACGCCATCTTCCGCGCTCATGTCAGGACCACCCCGCCTCTTCGACCGAACCCTGCACCGCAAGCGCCTGGACCGCGCCGCGGCCGGCTATGCGTCCGCCGACTTCCTGCACCGGCGCGCCGCCGAGGATATCGCCGAGCGCCTGGAGCCGATCATGCGGGACTTCAGCTTGGCCGTCGACCTCTCGGCGCGCGGCGGCGCGTTCCGGGAGGCCCTGGCCGCCAGCGGCGCGGCGCAACGGGTCGGCCGGCTGATCGAGGCCGACCTGTCGCTGGCGATGCTGGCCGGGCGTGACGGACCCCGCGTCGTGCTCGACGAGGAGCAGCTTCCCTTTGCACCGGCCAGCCTGGACCTGGCGGTCTCGACGCTGGGCCTGCACTGGACCAACGACGTGGTGGGCACGCTGATCCAGATCCGCCAGGCGCTGAAGCCCGACGGGCTCTTCATCGGCGCCTTCCTGGGCGGCCAGACGCTGACCGAGCTTCGCCAGTCCCTGGTGGCGGCGGAAAGCGAGATCCTCGGCGGCGCCGGCTCCCGCGTCTCGCCCTTCGCCGACATGCAGGACGCCGCGAGCCTGTTGCAGCGCGCCGGCTTCGCCCTGCCGGTCGCCGACCTCGACCGGGTGAACGTCACCTACGCCCATCCGCTGAAGCTGATGGCGGACCTGCGCCAGATGGGCGAGACCAGCGTGCTGGCCGACCGCCACCCCCGCCCCCTCACCCGCGCCCTGCTGGCCCGCACCGCCGAGATCTACGGGGAGCGGTTCGGCGACGCGGAGGGGCGCGTCCCGGCCACCTTCGAGATCATCACGCTCACCGGCTGGTCGCCGCACGAGAGCCAGCAGCAACCGCTTCGCCCGGGCTCGGCCAAGATGCGGCTGGCCGACGCGCTGGGGACCGTCGAGCATCCCCTGCCAAGAGCGTAGCGCGCCACCACTCCACGCGCGTCATCCTCCGGTCGCCCAGAGAGGCGATCCGGGGGACCCAAGCTGAATCGCAGTCTGGAATGGCGCCGCTTGGGTCCTCCGGTTCAGCCTGCGGCTGACCGGAGGATGACGAG
>JBOHKZ010000555.1:0-5976 GCA_050729355.1 Phenylobacterium sp.
GGCCGAGACCCAGTTCAAGCTGGATGAGCTGGGCCTCGCGGCCGAGCCCGAGACCCCGCTCTCCAACGACCCGGCGACGCTGCTCGATCGCCAGCAGGCGTTCGGCTACACCCAGGAGGACCTGTCGTTCTTCCTGGAGCCCATGGGGCGTCTGGGCGACGATCCGCTGGGCTCGATGGGGGCCGACACGCCCATCGCCGTGCTCTCCAAGCGCCCGAAGCTGCTCTACGAGTACTTCAAGCAGAACTTCGCCCAGGTCACCAATCCGCCGATCGACCCGATCCGCGAGGAGCTGGTGATGAGCCTGGTCTCGATGATCGGGCCCCGGCCGAACCTGCTGGGTCGCCACGCCGGCAACCACAAGCGCCTGGAAGTCGCCCAGCCGATCCTCACCGACGAGGACCTGGCGAAGATCCGCGCGATCAACGAGCTCCTCGACGGGGCCTTCCGCACCGCCACGCTCGACGCCACGTGGGCGGCGGAGGAGGGCGCGGGCGGCCTGGAGGGCGCGCTGGACCGGCTGTGCCGCGAGGCCACCGACGCCGTGCTGGCCGACGTCAATATCCTGATCTTGTCGGACCGGGCGGTCTCGCCCGATCGCATCCCGATCCCGGCGGCGCTGGCCACCGCGGCGGTGCACCACCACCTGATCCGCCAGGGCCTGCGCATGCAGACCGGCCTGGTCATCGAGACCGGCGAAGCGCGCGAGGTGCATCATTTCTGCGTGCTGGCGGGCTACGGCGCCGAGGCCGTGAACCCCTATCTGGCGTTCCAGACGCTGGAACAGCTGCGCACCCAGAACGGCCTACCGCAGACCGCCTACGAGGTTCGCAAGAACTACATCAAGGCGATCGGCAAGGGCGTGCTGAAGGTGATGTCCAAGATGGGCATCTCGACCTACCAGTCCTATTGCGGCGCCCAGATCTTCGACGCCGTCGGATTGTCTTCCGGGCTGATCGAGAAGTACTTCACCGGCACCGCCTCGACGATTGAAGGCGTAGGCTTGATCGAGATCGCCGAGGAGGCCGTGCGCCGCCACCGCGACGCCTGGGGCGACAATCCGATCTACGCAAACATGCTCGACGTCGGCGGCCAGTACGCCTGGCGCCTGCGCGGCGAGGCCCATGCCTGGACGCCGGAGTCGGTCTCCAGGCTGCAGCACGCCGTGCGCGGCAACCTGCCGGACGAGTACAAGGCGTTCGCGGAGTCCATCAACGAGCAGTCCGAGCGGCTCCTGACCATCCGCGGCCTGATGCGCCTGAAGCCCGCGCAAACGCCGATCCCGCTCGACGCCGTCGAGCCGGCCGCCGAGATCGTCAAGCGCTTCGCCACCGGCGCCATGAGCTTCGGCTCGATCAGCCGCGAGGCCCACACCACGCTGGCCATGGCCATGAACCGCATTGGCGGCCGGTCGAACACCGGCGAGGGCGGCGAAGAAGCCGACCGGTTCGTGCGCCTGCCCAACGGCGATTCCATGCGCTCGGCGATCAAGCAGGTGGCGTCGGGCCGCTTCGGGGTGACGACCGAATACCTGGTCAATGCCGACGACATCCAGATCAAGATGGCCCAGGGCGCGAAGCCCGGAGAGGGCGGCCAACTGCCCGGTCACAAGGTCGACAAGAACATCGCCCGCGTGCGGCACTCCACGCCGGGCGTCGGCCTGATCAGCCCGCCGCCGCACCACGACATCTATTCGATCGAGGACCTGGCCCAGCTCATCCACGACCTGAAGAACGTCAATCCGGCGGCCCGCATCTCGGTGAAACTGGTCTCCGAAGTCGGCGTCGGCACGGTTGCCGCGGGGGTCGCCAAGGCGCGCGCGGACCACCTGACCATCTCGGGCTTCGAGGGCGGTACGGGCGCCTCGCCGCTGACCTCGCTGACCCACGCCGGATCGCCCTGGGAGATCGGCCTTGCCGAGACCCAGCAGACCCTCCTGCTCAATGGCCTGCGCACTCGTGTCGCCGTCCAGGCCGACGGCGGCCTGCGCACCGGCCGCGACGTGGCGGTGGCTGCGCTGCTGGGCGCCGATGAGTTCGGCTTCGCCACCGCGCCGTTGATCGCGGCCGGCTGCATCATGATGCGCAAGTGCCACCTCAACACCTGCCCGGTGGGCGTGGCGACGCAGGACCCGGTGCTGCGCGCGCGCTTCACCGGCCAGCCCGAGCACGTGATCAACTACTTCTTCTTCGTCGCCGAAGAGCTGCGCGAGATCATGGCGGGGATGGGCTTTGCGACGGTCAACGAGATGATCGGCCGCGTCGACCGCCTCGACATGGACCCGGCGCTCGACCACTGGAAGGCCCAGGGCGTCGACCTCTCTCGCATCCTTTATTCGGCGCCGATGGAAGCCGCGAAGGGCTTGTGGAACCAGGACCGCCAGGAGCATGGGCTCGGCAAGGCGCTCGACAACACCCTGCTCGCCGACGCCAAGGCGGCGCTGGACGGTGGCAAGCCGGTGCGCGGCGAATATGCCGTGCGCAACGTCAACCGCACCGTCGGCGCCATGCTCTCGGGCGAGGTCGCGCGGCGGTACGGCCACGCTGGCCTTCCCGAAGACACCATCTCGCTCACCTTCAAGGGCAACGCCGGCCAGAGCTTCGGCGCATTCGCCGCGCGGGGCGTCTCGCTCGAACTGATCGGCGACGGCAACGACTACGTCGGCAAGGGGCTTTCCGGCGGGCGCGTGGTTGTCCGCCAGCCGCGGGAATCCCGCCGCGAGCCCACCAAGAACATCATCGTCGGCAACACGGTCCTCTATGGGGCCATCGCAGGTGAGGCCTATTTCGAGGGCGTCGCCGGCGAGCGGTTCGCCGTGCGCAACTCCGGCGCCGTGGCGGTGGTCGAGGGCCTGGGCGACCACGGCTGCGAATACATGACGGGCGGCGTGGTCGTGGTCCTGGGCGACACCGGCCGCAACTTCGCGGCGGGGATGAGCGGCGGCGTGGCCTACGTCTACGACCCGCGCGGCCGGTTCAGCGAGCTCTGCAACCCGTCCATGGTGGAGCTGGGGCGTGTCGAGCCGGCCAGTGGCGGTGCGGACGACCCCATGCGGCCCAGCCAGCGCTCGGTCTCGGTCGAGAACAACGGCATGGGCGACATGCTGCGCTTCGACGCCGAACGTCTGCGGATCCTCATCGAGCGCCACCAGCTGCACACCGGCAGCGCGCGGGCCGCCGAGATCCTCGAGAACTGGGATCGGGCGCTGGGTTCGTTCGTGAAGGTCATGCCGACCGACTACAAGAACGCGCTCGCCGAGCTCGCCACCGAACGCGCGACGGCCGCCGCCGTCGCCGCTGAATAGCTTTCAGTTTTGGAGACTTAACCCGATGGGCAAGCCCACCGGCTTCCTTGAGATCGAGCGACAGGACCGGGCTTATGAGCCGGTCGACGCGCGTCTGCAGACCTGGTCCGAGTTCGTCAAACCGCTGGCGCCGCCTGCGGTGGCCCAGCAGGCGGCCCGCTGCATGGATTGCGGCATCCCATTCTGCCACCAGGGCTGTCCGGTCAACAACCAGATCCCGGACTTCAACGATCTGGTCTACCGCGACCAGTGGCGCCAGGCGCTGGACAACCTGCAGTCCACCAACAACTTCCCGGAGTTCACCGGGCGCGTCTGCCCTGCGCCTTGCGAGGCGTCCTGCACGCTCAACATCGTCGACACGCCGGTGACCATCAAGACCATCGAGTGCCAGATCGTCGACCGGGGATGGGATGAGGGCTGGATCGCCCCGCAGCCGTCGCCGCGCGGCACCGGCAAGCGCGTCGCCGTCGTGGGCTCGGGCCCCGCCGGCCTCGCCTGCGCCCAGCAACTCGCCCGCGCCGGCCACGCGCCCACCGTCTTCGAGAAGTCCGACCGGCTGGGCGGCCTGCTCCGCTACGGCATCCCCGACTTCAAGATGGAAAAGCACCTCATCGACCGGCGTATCCGCCAGTTGGAGGGCGAGGGCGTGATCTTCCGCACCGGCTTCGAGGTCGGCGTGACCGTCTCGGTGCAGCGCCTGCTGGACGACTACGACGTCCTGGTGATGGCCGGCGGCGCGGAAGCTCCGCGCGATCTCGAGGTGGAGGGCCGCGAATTCGCCGGCGTCCACTACGCCATGGAATTCCTCACCCAGCAGAACAAGCGCAACGCCGGCGACGCGGAAGAAGTCGCGGCGCCCACCGGCACGATCTCGGCCGCGGGCAAGCATGTGGTGGTGATCGGCGGCGGCGACACCGGTTCCGACTGCATCGGCACCTCCAATCGCCACGGCGCGGCCTCGGTCACCCAGCTCGAGATCATGCCGCAGCCGCCGGAGCGCGAGAACAAGACGCTCACCTGGCCCGACTGGCCGCTGAAGATGCGGACGTCGTCCTCCCAGGAAGAGGGCTGCGAGCGCGACTTCGCCGTGGCCACCAAGCGGGTGGTCAGCAAGGACGGCCGCGTCGCCGCGATCGAATGCGTGCGGCTGGAGTGGGTGGCGGGAGAAGACGGCCGGATGCGGATGCAGGAGGTGGCCGGCTCGGCGTTCGAGCTCAAGGCCGACCTTGTGCTGCTCGCCATGGGCTTCGTGGGGCCGCGTCATGCCGGACTGGTGGAGCAGGGCGGCGTCGAACTCGATCCGCGCGGCAACGTTAAGGCCAGCGTCGCGGACTATCGCACCTCGGTCCCCAGCATCTTCGCGTGTGGCGACATGCGCCGGGGCCAGTCCCTGGTGGTCTGGGCGATCCGCGAGGGACGGCAATGCGCCCGCGCGGTCGACGAGTACCTGATGGGTGTCTCCAAGCTGCCCCGCTGACGTGGTCGCGGGCTGTATCGATCGGGAGATTGGTCTAGTCTGAAACCCTCTCAGGGTTTTCCCGGAGATTTTTCCCGATCTCTCGGAACTTTTTCCTCGCGGTTTCCGTTCGGCGGAGGGGCGGGGGTGCGCCTGCGCGGCGACATCCCCGGTGCTCGTCAACGTCCTGGTCTCCGGGGGAGTCATGTCCGTAGCCGCTTCCACTGCCCCCAAGGCAAAATCCACACGCGCGCGAAACCCGGATAACGGAACGCCGGCCGCAGAGACGCGAGAGTTGCTGGCGGCGCTCCGCGCCTTCAGGCGAGGCGATTTCTCGATCCGGCTGCCGCGTAACCTGACGGGGGTAGACGGCGAGCTGGCGGAAGCCTTCAACGACGTGGTCGAGCTGAACGACCGCATGACCAAGGAGTTCGAGCGTCTCGGTGAGACGGTCGGCCGGCAGGGCAAGATCAACCACCGCGCCCGCCTGCCCGCGGCGCAAGGATCCTGGGCCGCCAGCGTCGAGGCGGTGAATACCCTGATCGCCGACATGGTCCACCCGACCGCCGAAATGGCCCGGGTGATCGGCGCCGTCGCCAAGGGCGACCTTTCCCAGACCATGGACCTGGAAAACGAGGAACGGCCCCTGCGCGGCGAATTCCTGCGCATCGGCAAGGTCGTGAACACCATGGTGGGCCAGCTCGGCTCGTTCGCCTCGGAAGTGACCCGCGTGGCCCGCGAGGTCGGCACGGAAGGCAAGCTGGGCGGTCAGGCGCGAGTCGAGGGTGTGACGGGCGCCTGGAAAGACCTGACCGACAACGTGAACTTCATGGCCGCGAACCTGACCGGCCAAGTCCGCAACATCGCCGAGGTGACCACCGCCGTCGCCAACGGCGACCTCTCGCGCAAGATCACCGTCGACGTGAAGGGCGAGGTTCTGGAGCTGAAGAACACCATCAACACGATGGTGGACCAGCTGAACGCCTTCGCCTCTGAAGTCACCCGCGTGGCCCGCGAGGTCGGCACGGAAGGCAAGCTCGGCGGCCAGGCCAATGTCCGAGGCGTTGGCGGCACCTGGAAGGAACTGACCGACAACGTGAACCTTATGGCCGGCAACCGGACCGGCCAGGTCCGCAACATCGCCGAAGTGACCACCGCCGTGGCTCGCGGCGACCTCTCCAAGAAGATCACCGTGGACGTGCGCGGCGAGATCCTG
>JBOHKZ010000556.1:0-1361 GCA_050729355.1 Phenylobacterium sp.
CGGACACTTCACCTGGTTCGGATCATCGCCGCCGAACTCGAAGTCGTTGTTGGTCTCGGGGTGGGTCTCGTCCCGCGCGGGGTTCGGTGCGTTGGGGTCGAGGACGAGGGGCGTTCCGTCCAGCCAGCGGCCGACCAGGCGCGCGCCCAGCTGCTCGCGCGACGTCGACTTCGAAGCCGCGACATTGGCGTCGACCCAGGCCCAGAAGCCGGCCACGTCCTGACGCAGCCTGCGGAACACCAGGAACGAGCCGTTCTCCATCCAGGGCAGCGGCGGGGTGGAGACGCCTCCGTCCTCATTGGCGTAGTTCCCGAAGATGAAGTCGCCGGGCTGGACCAGATCCTGGCCCGGCCATCCCTGATCGGGGCTGGCGCCCGGCAATGTCAGGCCACGGATGCCCGGCTGCGAGACCCCGTCGGCGAAGCCGTTGTGCTCATGCCCGGGTTCGGCGGCGCGGACGAACCCGAGCTCCGTCCGGATCACCCGCGTCGAGTGACGCAGCGCGTTGACGAAGCCGTTGGCCTGGTCCCGCGCCGATTGCAACGTAATGCCGGTGACCAGCAGCACGCCGTCGATCGGTTCGGCATAGGCCGGCAGCCACTTGGAAAGGTCGTCGCCGAGGCCCGCGGCCCGGGCGCGATTGCCCTCAAGGAACGCCTCGCCCATCGGCGCGGGGTCGAGCGTCGGGAACAGTTTCTGAATTCCGGCAGCCGTGAACGCGATATTGAGGCTGAGAAACGGACCGGGATGATGCTCTTCCACCGCCTTGGTCGCATCGGAGAAGGTTACATCCGGCAATATCGTCGAGAATTCCTGGCGAAACGTCGCGACGTTGGTGATTTCGAAGAACGTGAACACCTCCGCCTTCTTTTGAAGGCCAATAAGGATGTCACCCTGTATTTCACCCAGGGGGAGTTTGATCTGACCGTCAGGAAGGAATCTCTGCTTAGCCACCGCTCGCCTCCATACGAATACGAGCATTTGCGAACAGGGTTCGTTCAATTGCAATGCGCAGTTGATCCGCTTTTGAACACAACCGCGAGAGGGCGAGCCCTCCATCGCCCGGTGCGCTGATCCCCGCTGACAAGCGAACTCTTTACATCGCTGTCAGTAAGCCCTATTTCGCACGGCTCCGGCGGACCCGAGTCCTCTGCTAACGCCGGATTGGGTTCAACTATCCGTTGGGGGTTACGTGAATTGCACACGTATCATACGCCCCTGGACCTGGTCCGAGATCGCTCGCCGGAACGTCCCGTCGCCCTTGCGCGACCCGACGCGGTAGCGACAGCGGCACGCTGGTTCCAGGACAAGTTTAAAGGCGACGTCTTCTACGCTGTTAAGGCGAACCCTTCGCCGTGGGT
>JBOHKZ010000557.1:0-4153 GCA_050729355.1 Phenylobacterium sp.
GGTAGAAGCCCACCAGCGACGAGACCATCGTGCCGATCCAACTGTAGGTGAAACCGGTGATCGGGCCGAAGGCCACCACCGCCGCGGCGATCAGCACGAACTGCGGCACGCCGACGAAGGCCAGGACCGCGAAGGCCACCACCGCCACCGGCAACGACCAGGGCCCCGACGCCGCCCCGAGCCACCGCTCCACCGTCGCCTCGCCGTCGAAGCCCAGCACCTGGGCCCCGAACAGGAACACCACGCCCACCCCGCCGAACAGCACGAACGACACCAAGAGGGTGCGCCACGCGTGGGCGTCCATGTTGGACAGGACCTGGAAGAGCCGGCGCATCGGCCCTGAGGTCGCCGATCGGGTGAAGGTGGTCAAGCTGCAGTGCAACACGGCGGGTTCACCCGGCAGGCGGCTTGGGCTAAACCCGCGCCGTTCCATCCAGCCTCAACCCGGAGCCCTGCCCGCCATGTCGCTCGAGTCCGCCGCCCTGTCCCGCGTGAAGCCCTCCGCCACCCTGGCGGCGGACGCCAAGGCGCGTGAGCTGAAAGCGGCCGGCAAGGACGTCATTTCGCTGGCCGCGGGCGAGCCCGACTTCGACACGCCGGACAACATCAAGGAAGCCGCCATCAAGGCGATCCGCGACGGCAAGACCAAGTACACCAACGTCGACGGCATCGTTGAGCTGAAGGAAGCCATCGTCGCCAAGTTCCAGCGCGAGAACGGCCTGACCTACAAGACCAGCCAGGTGAACGTCTCGCCGGGCGGCAAGCCGGTCATCTGGAACGCCATGATCTCGACGCTGAACCCCGGCGACGAGGTGATCATCCCGACGCCCTACTGGGTGAGCTACTGGGACATCGTCCTCTTGGCCGGGGGCGAGCCCAAGGCCGTGCCGACCACGGCGGACAACGGCTTCAAGCTGCAGCCCGCCGACCTGGAAGCCGCGATCACGCCGAAGACCCGCTGGGTGTTCCTGAACTCGCCGTCGAACCCGTCGGGCGCCGCCTATACCAAGGCCGAGTTGCGGGCGATCGCCGACGTCCTGCTGCGCCACCCGCACGTCTGGATCCTGACCGACGACATGTACGAGCACCTGGTGTTCGGCGACTTCGAGTTCTGGACCATCGCCCAGGTGGAGCCGGCGCTCTACGACCGCACCCTGACCATGAACGGGGTCAGCAAGGCCTACGCCATGACGGGCTGGCGGATCGGCTACGCCGCCGGCCCGGAACCGCTGATCAAGTCGATGGCCAAGGTAATGAGCCAGACGACCTCCAACCCCTCGTCGATCTCGCAGTGGGCGGCGGTCGAGGCGCTGAACGGGACCCAGGAGTTCATCAAGCCGAACGCCAAGCTGTTCGAGGGCCGCCGCGACCTGGTGGTCTCGATGCTGAACCAGGCGCGCGGCATCCGCTGCCCGACGCCCGAAGGCGCATTCTACGTCTATCCGTCGGTGGAAGAGCTGATCGGCAAGACCGCGCCGTCGGGCAAAGTCATCGCCTCGGACGCCGATTTCGCGGTCGAACTGCTGGAGAGCGAAGGCGTCTCGGTGGTGTTCGGCGCGGCGTTCGGGCTCTCGCCCTTCTTCCGCATCAGCTACGCGACGTCCAACGCCGTGCTGGAAGACGCCTGCAGCCGCATCCAGCGGTTCTGCGCGGCGGTGAAATAGACGCCAGTTGCTCCCCCGCCGGGGGAGCTGTCAGCGAAGCTGACTGAGGGGGTCACCCGAGGTCTGAGCGGACCCCCTCCGTCGCTTCGCGCCACCTCCCCCAAGGAGGGGAGGAACTTGGTTCTAGTGCCGCTCGCGCCAGGCGGCCTTGGCGGCGTCCTTGGTCATGTTGAGGCAGAGCTTGTCGTCCTCGACGTGGTCGACCCAGCTCATCGGGATCAGGTGATGTTTGAGGCCTGACCCGAGGTCCAGCTTGGCCAGTTCGATGTCGGCGCCCATCACCCTGTCGACCTTGCCGACGTGTCCGCCGTCGGAGCCGACCACTTCCATATGTTCGCGGATTTCGGAGGATTGGATCATCGTCTCGTCTCCTTGCCTTGCCTTGCGTGGGGCTTGGGTAACGAGAAAGGCCGTGAGAAGTTTCGCCGATGACCGAGCCGATCAACCTCAATCAGGCGCGCAAGGCCAGAGCCAAGGCCGACGCCCGGTCGAAGGCGGCCGAGAACCGCGTGAAGTTCGGCCGCGGCAAGCCGGAGAAGCTGGCATCCAAGCTCGAAGCCGAGCGGGCGCGCCGCGCGCTCGACCAGACGAAGCGCGAGGACTAGGCGGCCATCGCCAACGGCTGCGCCGAAGGCAGGACGCCGTCACGCACGGCTTGCGGGATGGAATTGTAGATCGTCGCCGGCGTGATGTTGAGGCGCGCACGGGCCGCTTCCAGCGGTTCGCTCATCAGACGCTCGTAGTCTTCGCCCAGCAGCCAGGCCGCAGCCCTGCCGCGCCTGTAGCCCTGCACGATCGCCTTGGTGAACGGATAATCCTTGGCGCCGCGGGACTTGAACATCGCGCCCAGCGCGATCAGCGCCCAGCCCAGGCCGCCCGTCTGGGCGAACGAGAAGGCCACCAGGCTGGCTTCGCCCAGGGCGTCGCGGTGATAGCCGGAAAGGATGTGCCAGATGTCGTGCACGTCGCGGGTGCGGCGGCCCATCCAGGCATAGGGGTGCTGTTCGTCGATCTCACGCGTACCCATCCGGCTGATCTCGGCCAGGCCTTCGGCGGAGAGTTGCTCCTCGCGGATGAAGGTCCGGTAGGCGGCGCCCACGCTGCCGGCCGGCAGGCTGTCGAGCCAGGCGTCGTCCATCAGCTTCGCGGCGAATTCCTCGCGGCGATAGGCGATCCGCCCGCCCTGCTCCGTCGTCAGCAGGCGGTGATAGCCCTTGGCGGTCGAATTGCCGTTCAGCGCCCGCATGATCTCGAAGACCGCGGTGGTGTCTTCCTTGTCGTTCAGCAGGCGACGCAGCGATCGCAGCGCCTGGCCCCACTCCATCTTCGGCGTGGTGTTGCGCGGGCGGCGGAAGGCGCTCTGGGCGGTGTCGACGAGGGCCATGGTAGGTATCCGTGCTGTGACGACGCTAAAGATGACGCCCCCGTCAACTTTATGCAAGGGGTTTGATCGTGAAGGCGAAGCGGCCGACAAACACACCTATGGCGAGCTTGCGTAAACGCTCCGTTCTGCTCTCGGGCCACGCGACCTCCATCGCGCTGGAACCGGAGTTCTGGGCGGTGCTGGACGAAATGGCGAAGACCCGCAGCTCCAGCCTGGCGGGTCTGATTGTGGCTATAGACGCTGAGCGGGCGGGACGGCCCCTCGCCTCGGCGTGCAGGGTCGCGGCCTTGGCCTTCGCGGCGGCGCGCTAGGCCACCGTCACTGCGGTTTCGGGATCGGCGGGTTCGGCAAACGCGGGCCCTCGGGCATCCGCGGCACGACGGGCAGGTCGGGCGCGGCCCGCAACGACGTCGCAACGCCGTCGGCTAAACGCTGGCCGCCTTGCCAACCGAAGAGCGCCAACATCAGGGCCAACACCGCAACGGCGCCGGCCAGGAAAGCCACCCAAGAGCTGGTCCCACGCTTTGATACTTCAGCCATGACTGGCCTCCATGTCTCCACGCGCAACACAACGGACCCCCCTGCGGCGAAGTTCCTGCTGGGCCTTAAGTCCGTCGCCGCGTGTGCTACATATGTTCCGATGTCCCCCTCCGACTCTCCCTTCGAAAACACCTACGAACCGCCGGCCCTGCGCGTCAGCGACCTGGCCCGCGCCGATCATCGGCCTGCCGACTATCTGGAGGGCCTGAACACCGAGCAGCGGGCGGCGGTCGAGGCCACCGAAGGCCCGGTCCTGGTGCTGGCCGGCGCCGGCACCGGCAAGACGCGGGTGCTGACCACGCGGCTGGCCCACATCCTGGCGAGCGGCAAGGCGCGGCCGTGGGAGCTCCTGGCGGTCACCTTCACCAACAAGGCCGCCCGCGAGATGCGCGAGCGGATCACCCACATCATCGGACCGCAAGCCGAAGGCCTGCGCTGGCTGGGCACCTTCCACTCGGTGGCGGCCCAGATCCTGCGCAAGCACGCCGAGCTGGTGGGCCTGAAGTCGAACTATACCATCCTCGACCAGGACGATCAGGAGCGGCTGATCAAGCAGGTGCTGGAG
>JBOHKZ010000558.1:0-22914 GCA_050729355.1 Phenylobacterium sp.
GGCGCCCTCGATGCAGTGACCGAGGTGATCCTTCAGGATCTCCGTCTCCACCTTGGCCAGCGCGGCGCGCACGGCCTGGACCTGAGTGAGGATGTCGATGCAGTAGCGATCCTCATCGACCATCCGCGCCACGCCGCGCACCTGGCCCTCGATGCGGTTGAGGCGATTGAGCAGCCTTGGCTTGTCTTCGCGGTCCATCCGACTCTCCTCCGGGCAGCGCTACATATACCGGGTGGGGGTAATTGCAAATGCCGAGATGAGAGGTTAGGTGTCGTTTCGCAAAACACCCCCATGGGGTATAAGGAAGGCGAGCCGATGTCCGACCACCACCATCACGACCATGCTGCGCACGGTCATGGCGAGAGCCTCAACCGCACGGCCGTCATGGCGACCGTGCACTGCCTGAGCGGCTGCGCCATTGGCGAGGTCGCCGGCATGGTGATCGGAACGGGGCTGAACCTGAGCAACGCCACGACGGTCGTGCTTTCGGTCGTCCTGGCGTTCATCACCGGTTACGGCCTGACCATGCGTCCGTTGCTGAAGAGCGGCATGGCCCTGCGGGCCGCCGCCGGGCTGGCCCTGGCGTCGGACACGCTCTCAGTGGCGACCATGGAGGTGGTGGACAACGCCCTGATGCTGGTGATCCCTGGCGCCATGGCCGCGCAGCTCACCGACGCGCTCTTCTGGTTCAGCCTTGCGGGATCCCTGGTGATCGCCGGCGTCGCGGCCTTCCCGGTGAACCGCTGGCTGATCGCCCGCGGCAAGGGCCACGCACTGGTGCATGAGCACCACCACCACTAGGGCGCGCCGGACCATGCGGCTGCAACCCAAGATACCCAGCGTTCGAAAACTAAGCTTAATCCTTCCCGGCTAAGTAGCGGCGTCCCTTACCGGAGCCGGGTCTTGTTCGCCGTCCTCACCTGCATCTTCGTGCAGCACGACCTGCGCCTGGTGGCCGTCGCCGCGGTGATCTGCGCGCTGGCCTGTTCCACCGCCTTTGGGTTCCAGATCCGGGCACTGCGGGCCTCCGGGGTCCTGCGCTGGGCGTGGGTCGGGCTGGCCGGTCTGGTGGCGGGGTCCGGCGTCTGGGCCACCCATTTCATGGCCATGCTGGCCTATCAGCCGGAATTGCGGATCGGCTACGAACTGGCGGGGACGGCGGTTTCCTTCGCCGCGGCCGTGATCGGCATGACCGCGGGCTTCGCCTCGCCGGCCTGGCGCCAGAACCGCTCCACGGACCTGATCGGCGGAACGGTGACCGGCGCCAGCGTCGCCGTCCTGCACTACGTCGGCATCGCGGCCATCCGCACCCAGGCCGAGATGCAATGGGACCTGCGGTTCGTCGCCGCCTCCCTCCTCATCGGCGCCTTGGGAGGCATGGCGGCCTTTTCGGCGCGGCGCTGGGTGAAGGGCGCCTGGGCGTTCGGACCGCCGGCCGGCCTGCTGGTCCTCGGCATCGTCGGCCTGCACTTCACGGCCATGACCGCGGTGACCCTGCTGCCTGACCCGACGCTCGCGGTCCCCGCCCAGCTCATGGGCCGCGGCGGCCTGGCGATCGCCACCGTGGCGCTGGCGACGCTGATCCTGACCGCCGGCGCCAGCCTGATGTTCATGGAGCGCCTGGGTCAGAACCAGACCTTCACCAGCTTGCGCCTGGCTTTGAACGCCGTGCCCGCGGGCCTGGCGTTCTTCGACGCCGCCGATCGCCTGAAGGTCTGGAACGGAGCCTATGCGGCCCTCACGGCCGAATGCGGGCTGGCGGCCGAGATCGGCGTCCCGCGCGGCGCGTACATCGAAGCCGCCGCCGCGGCTGGCTGGTTCGCCGAGACGGAGGAGGGCCCTGACCGCTGGGTCGCCCAGACCAAGGCCCGCGCGCGCGACGAGGCTTCGGAGTTCCGGCTGCCCGACGGCCGCTGGATGCGGCTTGAGGCGTTCCGCACCCAGGACGGCGGCGGCGTCACTGTGCTGACCGACATCACCGAGCAGAAGGCGAGCGTCGTCGCCATGGCCGCGGCCCGCGATAGCGCCGAGGCGGCCAACCGCGCCAAGAGCGAATTCCTCGCCAACATGAGTCACGAGATTCGAACGCCCCTGAATGGCGTGCTGGGCATCGCCGATGTCCTGGTGCGCACCAAGCTGGACGACCATCAGCGTCAGCTGGTCGGCGTCATCCAGCAATCGGGGGGCCTGCTGAACGGCCTGCTGACCGAGCTTCTCGATCTGGCTCGGGTCGAGGCGGGCATGGCGGAGCTTCGACCCGAACCGGTGCGGCCGGCCGAGCTGGCGGCCCAGACGTGCGACCTCTTCCAGGGACGCGCGCAGGAGAAGGGCCTGGAGCTGCGCCTCGAGGCCGGTCCGGGGGCCGAGGCGTGGGTGGACTGCGATCCGCTGCGCCTGCGCCAGGTGCTCGGAAACCTGCTCAGCAACGCGATCAAGTTCACGGAAGCCGGCGAGGTCGTGATGACGCTGTCACGCAGCGGCGACGACCTGCGGATCGAAGTTCGCGACACCGGCGCCGGTTTCGACGCGGCGCTCAAGGCGACGCTCTTCCAGAGGTTCGGCCAGGCGGACGGCTCCGCCACCCGCCAGCAGGGCGGGGCGGGCCTCGGTCTGGCAATCTGCGACCAGTATGTCCGCCTGATGGGCGGCGACCTCGACTGTGAGTCAGCCCCCGGCGTCGGCTCGGTCTTCAGCTTCACGCTGCAGCTCCCCATCCACGAGCCCGTGGCGGCCCAGCCGGCCATCGAGCGTCCTGCCGGACGCTTCCGGGTGCTGGTGGTGGACGACAACCCGGTCAACCGTCAGGTGCTGGAACTCGTGCTGGAGAACATCGGCGTGGAGTGCGCCTCGGTCGAGAACGGCCTGTTGGCGGTCGAGGCGATGATGACCGAGGGGTTCGACGCAGCGCTCATGGACATCCAGATGCCGGTCATGGACGGGCTCGAGGCGACCCGCCGGATCCGCGCCTGGGAGGTGGAGACCCGCCGGCCCCGTGCGCCGATCCTGATCGTCTCGGCCAACTGCCTGAAGGAACATGTGGACGCCGGGCGCGCGGCCGGCGCCGATGGCCATCTGAACAAGCCGATCTCGGTCGCCGACCTGATCGCGATGCTCACGCCGCACGTTGACGCCGCCGAGCGCGCCGCCCAGGCGGCCTAGTCCAGCGGTCGCTCAGGGGCCGGCTGGCCGCAACCGTACGACCGGTCGCCGCCTGGACCCGGGCCCATCGGGCCGGTCAGCATCGGGTCGATGCGATGATGCGAGATTCCGCTGTCGCGGCAGCGGGGGTCGCTCTGCGCCGCGCCGCCGAACGCCAAGCCCAGCGCGACGTTCTGGTTGCGGAAGGTCTGGTCGCCATAACCGCCATAGCCGCCATACCCCCCGTAGCCGCCGTAGCCGTAGCCGCGGCCTTTGAACTGGCTGTCCTCCACCGCGATGCTCAGGGTCCCGGTCTTGCCCACCGGGAAGTCGGATCGGACATAGGCGCTGCGGTAGCCGTGCGTGCCGACCGCCACGTCGACCACGCCATGCACCTGGCGCGGCTCCTCGTCGCTGGAGGTGATGCCGGCGGCCGAACCGTCCCTGGGCAAGGTGATCGCTGGCGAGGTCTTCAGGTACTCGTCGATCTGGGCGGCGACGCCCGGATCAGCAGCAGGGGCGGCGGCGCTCGGCGCGGCCGAAGTCGGCTGGGCGGCGGCAGGGGCGGGCTTGTTGGCCGTCGCGATCGGCTCGTCGTTCGCAAAGGCCGGAGCCGAAGCCGCGAAACCGCCCGCCAAAATCAGCACGCTGAGCGAACGTCGAACTGCGAACATGACGGTTTCTCCTGCTTAAACAGCAGGCTCCGGGATTGTGGCGAAGCTAAAGCCCGATTGTGTCGGGCCGGATATTGCACATAGCAGGCTGGTGGCGTTCTGTGCGCGCCGTTGGGGGCGCGCGCGTGTCTGCGGCTGCCCGTCCGTACGAGGGGTGTCGCATGATCCGTCCCGCTGTCGCAGCGTTCGCTGCGCTTGGACTCCTGGCTGTCAGCACAAGCGCCGCCGCGCAGGGCGCGCGAACGTCCACCAGTCCCACCGCCGCGGCGCCGCGCCGCGACGCGGACGAGCCGGGCCCCGCCGCCACCGTGGAACGCCGCTCGGAGCGTGGCCAGCAGGCCGGCGAACGCAAGATCAGCGACGCCGACATCGTCACCGCGCCGGTGAATGAAGTCGCCAAGACCAGCCGCCACAGCGTCGCCGTCGGCGGCCGCACCATCCCCTACACCGCGACCGCCGGCACGCTGACCATCCGCGACGACGACGGCAAGCCGATCGCCAGCATGTTCTACGTCGCCTATGTCGCCGACCGGGCGAAGGGCGAGGCGGAACGGCCGGTGACGTTCCTCTACAACGGGGGTCCGGGCTCGGCGTCGCTCTTCGTGCACATGGGGATGTTCGGGCCGGTGAAGGTGCTGACCGATTCCCCGGCGGCAACGCACAACGCCCCTTACAGCCTCGTCGAGAACCACGAGTCCCTGCTCGACAAGTCGGACTTGGTGTTCCTCGACGCCATCGGCGCCGGCTATTCGCGCCCGCTGGGCGACACCAAGGGCTCGGCCTTCTGGGGCGTCGACCAGGACATCGACGCCTTCGCCCGCGGCATTCAGCGCTACATCACGGTCAACCACCGCTGGAACTCGCCGAAGTTCATCTTCGGCGAAAGCTACGGGACCACCCGCTCGGCCGGCCTGGCCTATGTGCTGCAGGACCGCGGCATGCAGCTCAACGGCGTGCTCCTGCTGTCGTCGATCCTGAACTACGGGGTCCGTGACGCCGGCTTCGACCAGATCTACCTGACCTATATCCCGAGCTACGCCGCGACCGCCGTCTATCACAGTAAGGCGCCGCAGCCGGCCGACCTGACCGCCTACCTTCAGCAGGTGCGGGAGTGGACCCGCGGACCCTATGCGGCGGCCCTCGCCAAGGGGCACAACATCTCCGATCAGGAGCTGGACACGGTGGCGCGGCAGATGAGCGTCTACACCGGGCTCTCCGTGGACTTCCTCAAGCGCGCCAACCTGCGGGTCGACCTGTCGCGGTTCCGCAAGGAGCTGCTGCGTGACCGGCGGCAGACCGTCGGGCGGCTGGACTCGCGCTTCACCGGGGTCGACGCCGACGCCGCGGGCGACGACGCCGAATACGACTCCTCCGACACCGGCATGCGGCCGGCCTATACGGCGGCGTTCAACGACTATGTGCGGGGCGACCTCGGCTACGCGAGCGACCTGACCTACTGGTCGTCCGGTCCCGGCATCAACCGGGCCTGGGACTGGAAGCACAAGGCGCCGGGCGCCGAACGCCCCGCCCAGGTGGCCGACACGGCGCAGGACCTCGGCCTGGCCATGCGCCAGAACCCGCACCTGAAGCTGTTCTCGCTGAACGGCCTCTACGACATGGCGACGCCGTTTGCCGGGGCGGAGTACGACATCTCCCACATGTGGCTGGAGCCCAGCCTGCGCGGCAATATCCGCTTCGCCTACTACGCCTCCGGACACATGGTCTATCTGAGCGCCGACGCCCTGAAGCAGATGAAGGCCGACGTCGCCAGCTTCTACGACGACGCCCGCTGAAGCTGGACCGTCAGTAGGCTTGCATTCCTCCCCGACGCGGCGCGACCATCGGATAGTCGTAGGAATCGGGGAGGATAACCTATGCGTGGAGTACTGGTGGCCACGGGGCTCGTAGCCCTGCTGGGCCTTTCAGCGTGCGATTCGAAAACTGAAACGACAGAGACGGCCGCGGCGCCTGCGCCGGTGAAATCGCTCGGCCGGCAGCAACAGTTCTACGCCGGCCAGGAACAGCTTGAGAGCGTGAGCACGGCCACGATCTCGGTCGACAAGACCGGGGCGCTCACGATGAACGCCAGCGCGATGGCGCCGGGCGCGGGCTACACCCACACGGGCTTCCTCAGGCGTATCTACGCCGGGCCGCCCAAGGACGGCATCTACGAACTGGACGTAGTGGGCGACAAGCCTGCCGCCGGCGCGCAGGTGGTGACGCCGATCGAGGTCAAGGGCGCCTGGGAAGGCTATCCCAAGCAGTACCTCAAGGGCGTACGCCTGATGACCAAGACGAACAGCGTCGTGGCCATGCTGCCCCCAGCCTAAGCGTCTCGCCTAGCCTGGGAAGATCCTCAGGAAGTTGCCGCCCATCACCTTGGCGGTCTCGGCCTCGCTCAGTCCCCGCGCCAACATCGCCGCGGGGATGACGCCCCAGTCGCGATAGTCGGTGAACACCGGCTTGTAGTTGGCGTCCATGTCGGTGCCGATCGCCACATGGTCGACCCCAACGGCGTCGATCAACCGGAGGATCGAGGCGATCCAGTCGCCGGCGCTCGCCTGGCCGATGCCGGAGGGGACCGAGCCGACGATCCCGCCGTGGCTGGTCACCAGCCTGGCGTGCTCGACGCTCACCAGGCGTGGGTGATCCAGGTCCGCGCGCTTCAGGTTGGTGTGGGAGATCATCATCGGCCGGTCGGAGACCGCCACCGCGTCCTTGGTCACGCCAAAGGAGGCGTGCGCCAGGTCGACGACGATCCCGGCCTTGTTCATCTCCCGCACGATCCGCTTGCCGACGGGCGTCAGGCCGGGCGTGCGCGGCTGTTCGGTCTGCGGATCTCCGACTTGGTTGGGGTGATAGTGCACGATGGTGATGGAACGGACCCCGTCGGCGTGGGCCTGGTGGACGCGGTCCATCCGATCCTCGATGAAGTCGCCGCCCTCGACCGCGAACACCGCGGCGGTCTTGTGGGCCGCCAGCGCCTTGCCGACGTCGGCGCGGTTCAGCGCCTTGCCCACCTCGCCGTGCGCCACGAGCGCCTTCAGGAGCGCGATCTGGCGCTGGTACTCGCCCCAGGCCTCTCCGGGCCGGAAGTCGCCGATCGGCGCGAGCCCGCCCGCCGGCGTGAAGCCCAGCAGGCTGGCATCGGCGACGCAGTTGAAGAGCGCCGCGGTGACCTTGCCGGCCGCCATGTCGCTCAGCGCCTGGGCCTCGGCCGGCGCGCCCAGCCGCTCGGTGGCGTCGGTGCGGGGAATGTCGCGCAGGAAGAACCGGCCCGGGTGGGCGTGGATGTCCACCGACGGATGGCGGTCCAGGAACGCCACGCCGGCCTGCACCTGCGCCTCGGAGAGGTTCAGGCCGGTGGCCGCGAACGAGGCGCCCGCCGCGCCGGCCGCCAGCCCTCCACCCAGAAGCGCCAGGAGGTTGCGGCGGGAGATCGTGGAAATGCTCATGCGGCCGAGCTTGGCCGCTTCGAGCCCCCTCGGCTAGTGCGTGCGTCGGGCCGCGGGCGCTGATAAAGCAGCGGCCTTCGAAGGTCGGCGTCGAGGAGTTGCGAGTTGAAGGTCGTCATCCTGAGCGCGGGCCAAGGCAAGCGGTTGTCGCCGCTCACCGACGACCGCCCCAAGTGTCTGGTCGAGCTTTCGGGCCGCACCGTCCTGCACTGGCAACTGGTCAACCTGGCGAGCGTCGGGGTGACCGAGGCGGTGGTGGTGACCGGCTTCCGTGCGGACCGCGTGGACGACGAGGTCGCGCGGCTCGACCTGCCGGGCATGACCGTCAAGACCCTGTTCAACCCGTTCTATGCGCTGAGCGACAACCTCGCGACCTGCTGGCTCGCGCGGGCCGAGTTCGCCGGCGGGACCCTGCTCCTGAACGGCGACAGCCTGATCGAGCCGGCGATCGCCGAGCGGCTGATGGCGGCCCCGCCCGCCCAGATCACCGTCACCATCGACCGCAAGGGCGGCTACGACGCCGACGACATGAAGGTGTTGACCGAAGGCGACAACCTGAAAGCCATCGGCAAGACCATCACCGAGTACGATGCCGAATCCATCGGATTCCTGCGGTTCTCCGCCGAGGGCGCGGCCCTCTTCGTGCGCTACATCGAGGCGATCATCCGCCGCCCGGAGGGCCTGAAGCGCTGGTACCTCAGCGTCATCAACGAGATCGCCCAGGAAACCGGCGTGGTTCGCGTCCAGTCCATCCAGGGCCTCGGCTGGGCCGAAATGGACTTCCCCGAAGACATCCCGGCGAACCAGGCGCTGGCGGCGAAGTGGGCGTCGGCGCTCTAGGATTCGGCGCTTCCTCTCCCATTCATGGGAGAGGGGGACCGCACGCCGACCCCGGCGAAGGCCGGGGGAAGAGCGGGTGGTGGAGAGGGCAAACCCAATCCGCTGAGTCATCGACGCTTGATCGATCCGCCGCGCTTGCGGCTTGCCCTCTCCACCATCGGCTCGCGCTGCGCTCGGCCGATGGTCCCCTTCTCCCGTAAACGGGAGAGGAAGCGCATTGGGCGGCGCTTTAGCCCTTCACGATGCTCCGCACCAGATCCAGGTCCGACGGCTTGTCCACGTCGACCGCGGCCAGGCCGTAGGGCGTGCGCACGGCGGCGGCCTTCACGCCGGCCTTGCGCCCGATCAGGGCCACGGCGCCGTCCAGGGTGAGCAGGCCCAGGGCATAGCTCAGCAGCATCTGCGGGCCCATCAGGAGCGCGATCCGCCAGGGCTGCTTGCGGTAGCTCTCGACGCGGCGCCAGAGATCCACGGCCGCGATGGCCCTGGGCGTCCTGAGCAGGAAGAGGTTGCAGGCCGAGTAGCGCCCGTCACGGAACTTCAGGTAGGTCCGCTGGGTGGTCGGGGCCGCCGCATGCACCACAGCCTCGGGCGCCAGCAGGACGGCGATGTCGGCGTCGGCGGGCGTCGCGTCGATGAACTGGCGCACCCATTCCGGCTGCAGCAGGGCGTGATCCACGGTGGTGACCAGCAGCGGCGTCCCGAGCGCCCGGGCGCCTTCGTGCACGCTCAGGCTCGGGCTTCCCGTGGCGGCCAGCCGCTCCGCGTCGCTCAACTGCCCGGTTAGGGCCTCGTCGTTGGTGGAGACCCCGATCCGGGTCGCGCCCGCGGCCTTCAGCGCCTTCAACACCCGGGCCAGCAGGGTCTCGCCGCCCAGCACGATCAGCCCCTTGTGGCTGACGCCGGCGTATTCGGCGACCGGGTCGATCCCACCGCGCGACCCCGCCAGAACGAGGGCGGTGAAACCGGTCACGCCAGGGCCTTCTCGTAGATCCGATAGGTCTTGTAGCGCTCGGCTCCGGTCATCTCGGAGATCCGCCGCATGGGCATGTTGTCCTCCAGGATCCAGGAGAACTCGCACCACTGATAGCCCATCTTGCGCGCCTCGGCGGTGGCCGCGCCCATCATCTGGAACGGCAGCAGCTTGGCCCGGGGCGAGTTGGCGAAGGCCTTGCGCACGCCCATCAGCGGCACCCGGGTCGACTTTGGCCGCTTGACCTTCAGCCGCCAGAGCAGCTTCGCCCAGCCGAACGGCAGGAGCTTGCCGTTCAGGCCGCGGATCGCCTCGTTGAGATTGGGGATCATCACGCAGACCCCCGCCGACTGCCCGTCGATCTCGGCGAACCAGACGAGCTTCGGGTCGATCAGCGGCCGCATCGAGGTGGCGAGGTGCTTGGTCTCCGCCTCGGTCGTTGGCGTGAAACCCCAGTTGTCGCGCCAGGCGTCGTTGAGGATCTCGGTCAGCGCAGCGACCTCTTCGCCGTACCGCTTCATGTCGAGCTGGCGCAGCACGACGCCGGGCGACTGCTGGCGACTGACCCGCTTGAACAGCCGGTCGATGGGATTGTCCGGTTCGAACGACGCCAGGTAGGCGTAGACGTCCTTCACCTTGGCGTAGCCCTGGGCCTCGATCTGGATGCCGGTGTAGGCGGGGTCGTGGCCCATCATCAGCATCGGCGGGCTGTCGAAGCCGTCGACCAGCAGGCCGACCTCCTCGTTGACCGAGAGGTTGAAGGGCCCCTGGATGGCGGCCATGCCCTTGGCCTTTAGCCAGGCCTCGGCGGTGGCGAAGAGCGCCTTGAAGACCTCCGAGTCATCCTCGGCGGCGATCAGTCCGAATGAGCCAGTCGGCCGCGCCGGGTCCTGCGGGGCCAGGTGGTCGATCTGGGCGCTGATCCGGCCGACGTCGACGCCGCTCCGCACCGCCAGCCAGAACTGAACGTCGGCGTGGGCGAAGAACGGATTGACCTTGGCCGACAGCGCCTCCTGCCGCTCCATGATCAGGGGCGCGACGTAGTTGGGGTCGTCGGCGTTCAGCCGCATCGGCACGCGGATGAAGCGGTTGAGTTCGGCCGGAGTCGTGACCGGGACGATGTTGATCTCGGCCATCAGCCCTCCAGGCGCAGGAGGACGGTGGCCCCCAGGGCGGCGAACACGGCCGGCGCGGTCCAGGCGGCGAGGATCGGAGCCAGGGCGCCGCCTTCGCCCAGCGCCGCCAGCAGACCGTCGACCACCACGAACAGCAGGCCGGCCGCCAGGCTGCCGGCGATGAACATCGCCCCCTTGCTGGAGCGGAAGCTGGCGACCGCGATGGGCACGGTGAGCAGCAGCATGACCAGCGAACCGATCGGCCCGGCGATCGCGCGCTGGACGCGGGTCGCATAGTAGCTCGGCGGGCGTTCGCCGCCGCCGCCGCGCAGTGCGCGTTGGGCCGAGGCCGCCGAAAGCGTCTCGTCGCCGAAGAACAGCGCCTGCACGTCGGCCGGCTCGAATTTCGAGGCCCAGGTCATCTGGCTCGCCTGGCCCATATGGGCGCCGGCCGCGTCGAAGCGGACGAACTTCGGCGCGTTGAGCCGCCAGCCCAGCGGGCCATAGGTGGCGCTGTCGGCTTCGATCCGCTCGGTCTGCCGGCCGGCGGCGTCGCGGCGGTAGATCTTCACGTCGTGCAGGGTGCGGCCGCTGAGGTCGCTCGTCGTGGCGATCGCCAGGTCGGCGCCGACCCGGAAGGCCTTGGGCTTGGGGGCGGTCTGCTTGGCCGGCGGCGCGGTGGATTGCCACCAGGACTGCAACATCGGGTCGGTGCGCGGGGAGATGACCTCGACCGCGATAAAGTTGATCGCCACGACGGCGAGCGCGGCGGGCAACGCCATGCCCAACAGGCGGTAGACTGAAACCCCGGAGGCGCGCATGGCCACGATCTCGCTGTCGCCGGCCAGCTTCATGAAGGCGAAGATCGAACCGGCGAGCACCCCCAGCGGCGCGGCCTGGTCGATCAATTGCGGCAGCCGCAGCAAGGCGTAGTGGAGCATGCCGGCCGGGCCGAGGCCGCGCTCGATGATGTCGGGCGTCACCTCCAGCAGGTCGAGAATCTGCATCACCGCCAGCAGCACCGCCAAGGCGCCGGCGATCCGCACGCTCACCGCGCGCAGCACATAGCCCGAGAGCTTCATGCGCGGATCCTGCGGCGGGGCTTCATGCGTTTGCGCAGCCGGTCGATGACGTCGCCGACATGCCCGACGAAGCGGCCGATCGGCGTCTCGCCGGGTCGTTTGCGGCTGCCGGCGAACATCCAGACGGCGAAGCCGGTGAACAGGAAGAACGGGACCCCGACGCCCACCTCGGCAGAGACCTTGCCGGCCGTGGCCAGGCCCTGGCCGAACTGCAGGCCGTGCTGGAAGGCGAGGAACAGGGCGCCGGCGAAGAGCAGGCCGGCCGTGCGCCGCTTGCGCTTGGCGGCCAGGCCCAGCGGCAGGGCGATGAGCGGCAGGAAGGGCAGGATCAGCGAGCGCGCCAGCCGGGCGTAGAGCTCGGCCAGCAGGGTGTCGCGCGGGATCACCGGATTGGGCATGGCGGCCTGGCTGGCGAGCTCGCCCAGCGTCAGCTCGCGCTCGTCGCCGCCCCGGGCGCGCAACAGCGATGCGGCGCCTTCCAGGCTCGACTGCATGACGAAGGTGTCGAACCGCAGGGTGTCGAAGGTTCCGTCCTTGGACTGGCTGATCCGGGTGCCGTCCTGCAGCGTCAGGGTGACGTTCTTACGGTCCTTGTCAGGGGCGAGCTGCGCGGTCTTGGCGGTGATCACTTCCTCGCCGCCGCCGGTCGTGGCGCGGCGGATGAAGATGCGCTGCAACTGGCGGCCCGCCAGGTTGGCGCCGTCCGCGGTCATGATGCTGTCGTCGTCGTTGACGAAGGCCCCGCCGTCGAGCCGGCCGTTCCACCCGGCGTTGACCGCCGAATAGAGCACCGCGCGATAGGCGTAACGGCTGTAGGGCTGGGCGTAGCCGAACACCACGATGCTGATCGACATCAGCACCAGGCCCAGGCCCACATAGGGCGCCGCCATGCGGGTCAGCGGGATGCCGCTCGCCAGGAAGGCCTCGACCTCCGACCCGTCGTCGAGCCGGGTGATGACGATGAACAGCGCCACGAAGAAGGCCACCGGCAGGGCGAGGCCCAGGTAGTGCGGCAGCAGGTTGGCGGCGAGCTCGGCCACCGAGCCGAACCGCGAACTCGAGTTGGAGAGCGCATCCAGCAGGCGCAGCGTCCGCTCGAGCAGCAGCGAAATCACCGTCACGCCCAGGCAGCCCAGCATCGGCCACGCCGTCATGCGCAGCACGTAGCGGTCGATCAGCGCCAGGCGGGGTCCGCCCGCCGGCTCAATGGTGGCTGTTGTGGTGCTCAAGCTTGTGGCCATTCCCGGCGCAGCCAGTCGGCCAGCTTTGCGGCGCCTTCAGGGCCAAAGTCCACCGCCGCGCCGAGATTGGGGACGGCCGGCCACCCGGCGTCGGGGAAGCTCACGCCCTCGTGGACGCGTTCCCCGGCGTAGCGCGGGATCACGTGGAAGTGGACGTCCCTGTCGACCATCATCAGCATCAGATAGTTGATCTTCTCGTAGGCCACGAGCTTGCGCAGCATCGTCTCGATGCCGGAGATCGCGACCTGCAGGTCGGCGAAGGCCTCGGCGCTGAGGTCGGAGAACGCCTGCGCCTCCTCCTTGCAAATCAGCACCAGTGAACCAAATGTCGGTTGCTTGGGGCGCACGAGAATCAGCCAGGACCCTGTTTCCGCCACCTTCGTGTCGGGGAATCCAAAACTGACCGCGGTCGCGTTTGTCATCTGGGCGTCTCGCAGGCCGGTCTACTGAGCGTTTGATACATCGAGAGGCTCGTCCATCACCATGAAATCAGCAAGCGCCGCGGCGCTTATCGCGCTGACCGCCGCGCTTGGCCTGGCGACGTCCGCCTCCGCGGCCGCGAGCGCCGACGACTGTGAAGGCCGCGTCACCCAGACCAGACTCACCGTCCAGGTGGTCGGCGTGCGCGCCGCCAAGGGCCAGGTGGCCATCACCCTCTATCCCGACGACGCCAAGCGATTCCTCGCGCCGCACCAGAAACTGGCCCGGGTCCGGGCCGTGGCTCAGGCGCCGATGACCACCGCCTGCTTCTGGCTTCCCGCGCCCGGCTACTACGCGATGGCGGCCTATCATGACGAGAACGGCAACGGCGATTTCGACCGCACGCTCGTCGGCCTGCCCGCCGAGGGCTTCGCCTTCTCCAACGACCCGCCGACCCCCACCGCGCTGCCGCCCTTCAAGGCCGTCCGGTTCAAGGTAGGCGAGGGAGACACCACCATCCGCGCCAAGCTCAAGTACCTGAAATAGCCGTCAGGCCATGGCCTTACGGCGGCAGAGCGTCGTAAGAGACTGGTCCAGGCGATCACAGGAACGACCGAACTTGAGCAATGGAGCCGTGACCAAGCCCCTGGCCGTGACCATCGGCGAGTCGCAGGTGCGGGTCTGGGGCATGACCTCGCAGCAGCGGCTGGCGCGCGCCTATGCGCGCCTCGGCCTCGCGGAGGCGGAGCTCGGCGCGCTGCCGGCCGACGCGCCGGAGGTGATCATCGTCAACGCCGGCTGGATCTATGACGAGGCGGTGCTCCGCGCGCTGTCGGAGCGTCCGGACGTGATGCTCGTCGACGAGATGGGCCGCGCCGTCGCCGCTCACGTCACGGCCCCCCAGGCCGCCGGCGTCGCCGCCGGCCTGCTCGCGGGCAAGGCGACTCCCGGGCCGTCCCCGGTAACCGCAACGGACCTCGCGGGGGCCTACAACCACGCGCTTCGCAAGCGCGAGGCGCCGATCCTCGAGCTGCTGACCCCGCAGAACGTGCGCCAGGTGGAGGCCCGCCTCTTCAAGGGCTCCTACAAGGGTGTCACCGACCTGGTCACCAAGTACGTCTGGCCGACGCCGGCGCGGATCGTCACCCGTTGGTGCGCCCTGGCCGGGATCACCCCGAACCAGGTGACCATGTTCGGCCTGCTGCTGGTCTTTGCGGCCATGTACCTGTTCTGGACGGGCCATTTCGGCTGGGGCCTGGTCTGCGGCTGGATCATGACCTTCCTCGACACCGTCGACGGCAAGCTGGCGCGGGTGACGCTGAATTCCTCGGCGTTCGGCAACATCTTCGACCACGGCATCGACCTGATCCATCCGCCGTTCTGGTGGTGGGCCTGGATCGTCGGCGTGCAGGCCGGACCGCACCCCATGCCGGACGTGGCGCTGGTCATGTGGATCGTGCTCGGCGGCTACTGGGTCCAGCGCGGGCTGGAGGGCATCTTCATGCGCCTCTTCAAGATGCATGTGCATGCCTGGCGGCCGTTCGACAGCTTCTTCCGGCTGATCACCGCGCGCCGCAATCCGAACCTCCTGCTTCTCACCGGCGCCTGCCTCTTCGGCCGCCCCGACATCGGCATGCTGCTGGTGGCGGGCTGGACGGCGATCAGCCTCGTGGTCCACGCCGTCCAGATCCTGCAGGCGGCGATGACGCCGCGCGGTGCGATGGTGTCCTGGCTGTCCGGCTGATGCGCGTCGGCGTCATCCGCAATCCGCAGAGCCACGCCAACCGCAGGGAGGGCGAGGTGGCTGCACCGCGCTCCGACATGCTCTTCGCTCAGCCGGAAGCCCCAGGCGACGTCGCCGCCGAGGTCATGGCCTTCGCCCAGGCCGGTTGCGAACTGGTGGTGATCGACGGTGGCGACGGCACGGTGCGCCAGGTGCTCAGCGCGCTGCCGGCGGCCTTCGGAAACAGGCCGCCGCTGCTCAGCGTCGTCGCTTCAGGCAAGACCAACATCCTGGCCTTCGACCTTGGCGTACGCGGGTCATGGACCCTCGAGGCCGCGCTGGCCGCCTTCGATGAACCCGACTCGCGGATCCGCCTGCGCAGTCCGCTGCAGGTTGCCCGCAACGGCGGTTCGGAGCCGCCGTTGATGGGCTTCGTCTTCGGCTGCGCGGGCCTGGTGCGGCAGGAAGCGCTGGCCTCGGGCCTGCACCGCGCGCACGTCTTCCAGAATCTCTCGGTGGCCCTGACGCTGGCCGGCGCCGTGGGCCAGGCGGTGGCGGGGGGAGACGACAATCCCTGGCGCCGCGGCGAACAGGTAACCCTCAGCGTCGACGACGCCCCGCCGCGCTCGGGCCCGCGGCTCCTGTCCATGGCCACGACCCTGCAGCGGCTGCCGTTCCGCATGCGGCCGTTCGGACCGCCGCGGCATGGCCTGAAGTTCTTCGACGCCGATGCCCCGCCGCGTCACCTCGCCCGTGCGGTGCCGAGAGTGCTCTGGGGAAGCGGCGAGGGCTGGCTCAACAAGAACGGCTATCGCCGCGGCGACGCCCACACGCTGCGTTTTCAGATGGAAGGCTCGATGTTCCTCGACGGGGAGGTCTATCCTGGCGGCGACCTGACCGTGACGGAGGGTCCGCGATTGCGGTTCCTGACCCCATGACGAGCGAACTCATCGAGGCGGTTCGACGCGAGCTGACCCGGCCGGCTCCGGTGATGGCGAGCGCGCTCGCCGCCAGCCTCGCCACGGCCTTCGACGATCCGGCCGCCATCCTGTTCTACGGCTCCTCGCTGCGCACCGGCGAGCGCGAGGGGATCCACGACTTCTATGTCCTGACCCGCACCCTGCCACAGGGACTGCGCGGCGCGGCCAGCCGCGTGCTCTGGCCCGACGTCAGCTATCGCGAGGTCGCCGACGAATACGGCACCCTGCGCGCCAAGATCGCCTCGATGACCGTGGCCCAGTTCCAGGAAGCGGCCCGGGGCGAGGGCGTCGACACCACGATCTGGACCCGCTTCGTGCAGCCGGCCGCGTTGGTCTGGAGTGACGGGCCCGCCAGCGTCGCGGCGGTGAGCGCGGCGGTGGCCGAGGCCGCCAAGACCGCGTCACGCTTCGCAGCGGCCCTGGGCCCGCAGACCGGCGCGCCCGCGGCCTTCTGGAGGGCGCTCTTCCGGGAGACCTACGCCGCGGAGTTCCGTGTCGAAAGCCAGGGCCGGGAGAAGACGATCCTGGCGGCCGATCAGGCCCGCTACGATGCGCTGCTGCCCCTGGCGTGGAAGGAGGCCGGGGTCGCCTTCACCTCGCGAGACGGCGCGCTCAGCCCGCAGCTTTCGTCGGCCGAGCGTAAGCGGCTCGCGGGCGCGTGGGGGCGCAGGCGGCTCATGGGCCGGCCGTTGAACGTCGCTCGCCTCATGAAGGCCGCCTTCACCTTCGAGGGCGCGGCCCGCTATGCGGCGTGGAAGATCGAGCGCCACACGGGGGTGCCGGTCGCCGTCACCCCTTGGCGCGAACGGCATCCGATCCTGGCGGCGCCGGGCGTGCTCTGGCGCGTCGCGCGGGAGCGCCGCCGCGGTTAGGCTTCCGGGCTCGTCTCGATCAAGCTCGCCGAACTGGGCGCGCGCACCTTCCGGGATGCGCCGGGCCGGCGCGAACAGGCGGCCTCTGTCCTTGATCTTTGCTGCAGCCGACGGATGTCCTCTACCTCCGCCTCGCGCACCGCGTGGGCGACGTTCAGCCGGTACAGAACCTCCACATGCCGGGTCTCCGCTTGAATTCGATCCAGCGTCGGAGCCCAGTCCTTGCGCGGCAAATAGTCGGTCTGGCTTACGTGGTGGATGCGCAAGCCGTTGCGTCTGAACTCGGCCACAACGACAACGGCCGCTTGCGAAGGGAGAGTGCCGGCGTCGGCAAGCCGGGCATAGTCGTAGGTCTGACCCGATAGGCCGGGCACCTCAATTCTCTTCCTCATCGCAAGTCCTCCATCATTTTGACAGGCAGCGCCGCCACCCAATTCGTGCCTTCCGGGCCGCGACGGCCATTCGGCCTGCGGGCGAGGCGACCGTACGGGCGGCCTCAAGATTGCGAGAGCCGCAGGAGCATCTCGTCCTCCAGAACGCCGGTGCTCGCGCAGTTGATCGTTCGAACCGCGCCGTTCGCGCCCTGCCTCAATTCCTTGAATTGCGCACCGATGGACACCGCGGCGCCGCGACCGGAGGGCTGGATCGAGATGCTCATGTCCACCCGCTGGTTCAGCGGTCGTTCCAGAAGGCTTACAACCCCACAGTCGGCCCAATCGCGAACTGTTCCGCTCCGAGGAGGCGCAACGAGGGACAGTTGCGCCGTGATCGAACCACCCAGCTTGTCGGCCGAAGAGATGTACATGCCATCGCGGCCCACGACAGATACGGCGCGCTGCCAGGCGTCTGCATTACTGTAGTTATAGATACGGGAATGGGTCGTGGCCGCCTCAGGTTGCGGCGCTCGTCCCGCGGCCATCGCGGGTGCCGTCAGCAGCAGCGCCAGGACGACGATCTGGGCGCGAGCGATTTGCGTCGACATGTCATACGCCTCGAATGTTGCTGCGTATAAGCAATCAAACCGTGGATGATAAATGATTATCCAACTTGGTTTATGATCATAGTAAACGTAAATGTCTATTATCTGCCTTTGTTAGTGCATATTTATTACGTGGAAATCTATGATGGAGGGGCTGATCTAAAGGCGTGGCGGCTTTATAGGGGCGTATTTGCAGTATTTCGCTCTCGTTGATCGCCCTGTGGGCCGATGTACACAGAGATTGTCTCAGATGAGGACGCAACATGCTAAGAGAGATCTCATGTGTGCTCGCGGCGTCGTTCCTTCTGACCGCCTGCGCTACGGAGCCGTGGACTCAGGAATCCGTCCGCAATTCCGTCGTGGTTCGAGAACCCAAGGACCGCGTTTGGGCGCGGGTGATCAATGTCTCTCCGCGCGAGGGGCTGAACATCACAAATGCAGACAGCGCCAATGGCATCATCTCCGCCGAACTCTCGATGAAGCCGTGGGGTGGGAGCGGCGACATCCAGGACTGGGCGGTATGCGGCGCGGGGGGAATGCTTCAGCGACCTCTGAGCCAACATGTGGACGTGAAGATCGTCGTCCTGCCCGATCCGGCCGGCGCCAGCGTGACGGTCAATGCGCGCTTCAGCGAGCTTAGGCAGGACAAGCGAACTCGAACCACTCACCGCGTTCTTTGCACCAGCGTGGGGACCTTCGAGAACACGCTGCTTTCGAAGTACCTGATGAATTGATCCAGGCGCCGACCCCATCGCGGACTGGACTGACGCACACGATGCTCCGGTGAATGCGATGAACGAGCCTTTGAGTTTTGCCGCGCCTCCAACGTCATCCGAGTTCCGCGAAGCGCGCGCTCGCGCACCTGCCGCGCCGCGGTCGGCCGAGGTCGGCTTCATCGAGCGACGCGCAGCCGTGCGCGTCCCCACCCATTTCCCGGCGCGCCTGTGCTACGGGCCCCGGCACAGCCAATGGGCGGACTGTGTGGTGAAGGACCTCAGCACCGGGGGCGCCAAGGTCGAACTCGGCTCCATGTACCAGTTGCCCAGAGCCTTCGTGTTGCTGCACTTCAGCGCGGGCCTGGCCTTCGAGGCGGTGCGCAGGTGGCGCCGCGCCGACTTGCTCGGCATCTCGTTTGAGACCTGCCACGACCTGAACGCTCCACTCCCGCCGCGATTGGCGCGGGTCCAGGCGACGTGGCTCGCGCTACAGCCCTGAGCCGGACGGGCGGCATCCGATTCTGGCGGCGCCGGGCGTGCTCTGGCGCGTCGCGCGGGAGCGCCGCCGCGGCTGAGGCCGCAAATCGCTGACCGCGAACCGTTGATTAAGCGCACTTGGTGCAGAGTGGGCGTTCTCGACAGGAAGCCCCATGGACGTCTCACGCGTGGCCGCCGCGCCCGCCGCGACTTTGCTCGCGCCGCTTCGACCGATCAGCCCGGCCGCCGCGGCCGCACGCTCGGCCCCCGACTTTGCGGACAAGATCGGGCGCTTCCAGGCGCGCGCCAACACCGTGCTGGACGCCAGCGCCTCGGGTGCGGATCGCCTGCAGGCCTATCGGGACGTCTTCGCGATGGCCGTGAAGGGCGACCTCCTGGGCATGAGCGACGACGACCGGGCGCTCTACGACGCGGCGACCAGCAAGAGCGACATCGGCCAGCGGGCCTACAAGCTGCAGGAGACCTACATCGCCACGGTCAACGCGGCGGGCCAGCGGGGCGGGGCTGCGGCGGCGATCAAGGCCGGCCTGGCGAGTTTCGACAGCCTCTCGGCGTCCGACCAGCAGATCCTCTTCAAGGGCGGCATCAACGCCCCTGACCGTTCAGGGGCCGGCCCCTACGGGAGCGTCGAGGCCTGGCGCGACAACATGAGCGCCCAGCTCCAGATGGTCAGCTACATGCGGCCGGACGGCGTCTTCGACCCCAACATCGCGGCCAAGAAGGCGCAGGACCAGAAGTTCGCCGAGGCGCTGGCGCTCTCCAGCGACCGCAACAACAATTCGGCGTCCTGGACCCAGCGCGTCCTGCAGCTCTTCGGCGGCCAGACGCCCCGGGACCGCGTCGACCTCTCCGGCACCGCCAAGGGAGCCGCTAGCGGCGCGCCGGCTGCGGCGAGCGCTCCCGCGCCGTACCGGACCGGCTCGATCGTCTCGACGGTGGCCTGACCGCTACTTCGCGGCGACCTTCTCAGGCGCCCGATTGCGGCGCATGCCGCCGCCCATCATTTTCAGGATCGGCTCGAACTCCTTGGCGTCGATGCCGCCGTCGTGGTTGGCGTCGGCCAGGGCGAATTTGGGCCGGATCGCATTGCCGATGTCGCCCTTCAGTTCGTCGATCTGGATCTTGCTGTCGAAGTTGGAGTCCATCATCCCGATCAGGCGGGTCTTCATCATCTCGTCGTCGTAGGCCGTCTGCTTGGCGGCAGTTTCGTCGACCCAGCGGTAGCGGAGCTGGGTGAAGAACATCTCCTCGAACGACTGGTCGCCCCACACGACTTCCTTGTTCGGATCCGGGTTGGCCGGGTTCCGCTTGGAGTTGTCGTAGACGTAGGTGGCGATCAGCTTCGAGCCGGCCGGCACCTTGATGGGCTCGGCGAACTCATACATCCGCTGCCAGTTGAAGTCGTAGCGCGGCACGTTGAGCAGCTGCTTCTCCGTGCCGTTCGGATAGCGGATCTTCAGGTCGGAGTAGGTCCCGCGGTAGTGGGCGTGGACCACTGCCGAGTACAGCAGGGCGTCGTGCGGGAAGTCCAGGTAGGAGACCTCCTTGTGCGCCTCGGTGTTGGGCGGGATCTTGATGAACATCTGCACGATGGTGTTCTCGCGCATGACCAGCTTCGGCATCTCGCCGGGCTTGTAGAAGTAGAGTCCGATCTGCTGGGTCGAGAGCACTTCCTTGCCGAACGGCGTGTAGTGCATCTGATACCCGATCGAGCCGCCGCCGGGGACGTAGGACCCGATGCCCGCAGGCTGGACGATGCTTTCCATGCCGACGGTGTAGCCGCCGACGCTGCCGCCCCAGTTGGCCATGCCGCCCAGCTTGTCCTGACCCGGCGGGATGTAGCCCGACAGGATGTGGTGCACGGCCTGGCGCTGTTGCACCCGCGCGGTCGAGGCCCTCAGCCAACGGCCTTCGGTCAGCGGGTTGGCCATCACCGGGTACTGGTAGTCCACGATCCCGCTGGCCGGGATCTTGTAGGACGGGATGTCGATGATCAGGTCGGGCTTGCCGAGCGGCCACTCGGGAGCGACGTGCTTGGTGGTGGCCAGCTTGTCGGGCCCGTCGCCGCGCGGCGCGCCGGCTTCGACCCAGCGGACGATGGTCTTGATCTCGTCCGGCGTCAGGCTCTTGTCGTTCTTGAAGTGGCCGACCTTCGGGTCGACGTCCCACGGCGGCATGCGGTCGGTGCGGATCGCCTCGCGGATCATCGGGGCGAAGCCCTTGACCATGGCGTAGCTGTTCATGGCGAACGGCGCGATGCCGCCCTCCTGGTGACAGGCCACGCACTTCGCTTCGAGAATCGGCACGATGGTCCGCGAGTAGGAGATCTTCTCGAAGCCGGCCTTGGCCGCCGCGGAGCGGTCGGGGAAGTTGATCAGCGCGCCGGTGGCAGGCGCGGAGGCCGTGGCCACCGGCTTGCCGGCGATCAGCGCGTCCACCGCATCCTTGGCCCCGCCGTCCAGCGGGCCGTGGTACGCCACCTTCCACGACCGGGGATCGATCACGAACACCTCGGAAACCCGTGCCGCGCCCAACTGGTCGCCGACCAGCAGGTTGTCGTCCATCATCACCGGCATGGTCAGGCCCAGCGCCTTGGCGTCGGCCACGACCGCCTCGCGGCTGTCCTTGCCGCTGGAGTTCAGCAGCATCACCGGCACGCCCTTGGCGCCGTAGGCCGCGTTCATCGCCTCTAGGGCCGGGGCGATCTTGCGGATATCCGGGCTGCCCACCGCGTGCATCACCAGCACGACGGCCTTGGAGTCGCCGTAGCGATAGAGGTCCTGGGAATGGCCGGTCGCGGTCACCAGGCGGAAGTTGTCGACCTGGCCGGGCATGGGCGATGTCGCCGCGACCGGGGCCGGAGCCTTGGCGGAAGCGACGAGCCCAAGCGAGGCTGTAGCGGCGAGCCCAAGGGCGGTGGCGAACGTGGCGCGGCGCATCGTCGAACTCCCAGAACATGTTCTTGGCGGCCGATGGCTTGGCCGCGAGCCCTCGATATCCCCGCACGAAGCCGGCTTGTCAAATAAATGACGCCGGCGTCATCGAATGCTGGTGCGGGCGCAAGAGGGGCTCGGACGCCTCCCGCTCAGGCGCGTCGACCGCTTGTGTCGCGCATGGCGACGCAGCGCACGGAGGCGCTGTCCGAGACTATTGAGAGGAAGGAGGCGTCCCCGGCCGCAGACCGGGGACTCCGAGGCTCAGGCCGAGGCCTGGCGCGCCGCAGACGGCAGCAGGCCGAATTCCTGGCCGAGCTGCGCGAAGACGCTGAGGACCTTCTCGATCTGCTCCGGGGTATGCGCCGCGCTGACGCTGGAACGCAGCAGCGAGCGATTTTCCGGGGTCGCAGGCGGCACGGCGAGGTTCAGGTAGACCCCGTTGGCCATCAGCGCGTTCCACATGGCCACCGCAGTCGCCTGGTCGGGCATGACCACGGCGGCGATCGGGCTCGCCTGCGGACCCATCTGGAAGCCGAGCGCGCGCAGTCCGTCGAACAGGTGGCGGGCGTTGGCGTCCAGGCGGTGGCGCAGGTCGGAATCCTCTTCCAGCCGCTTCAGGGCGGTCAGGGTCGAGGCCACGACGGCCGGGGGCAGGGAGGCGGTGAACATGTACGGCCGGCTGACGATGCGCAGCAGGTCGAAATCCTTCTCGTCGGAGACCACGAAGCCGCCGACGCTGCCCAGGCTCTTGGAGAAGGTGCCCACGATGAAGTCGACGTCGGTTTCCACGCCGGCCGCCTCGGCCAGACCGCGGCCCCTGTCGCCGAGCACGCCCATCGAGTGGGCTTCGTCCACCAGCAGGTAGGCGCCCATCTCGCGCTTCACCGCGACGATTTCCTTCAGCGGGGCCACGTCGCCCATCATCGAATAGATGCCTTCGACGACGATCAGCCGGCCGCCAGGCTGGTCGCCCAGGCGCTTCAGGCGCTTGTAGAGGTCTTCCGGGTCGTTGTGGCGGAAGCGGATGACTTCCGAATGCGACAGGCGCGCGCCGTCATAGATCGAGGCGTGGCTGTCGGCGTCGAGGATCAGGTGGTCGCCGCGGCCCACGAGGCCCGAGATCACGCCCAGGTTCGCCTGATAGCCGGTGGTGAACACCATGGCGTGCTTGCGGTCGTAGAACTTGGCCAGGCCCTGTTCCAGCGCGAGGTGCCCCGCGAAGGTGCCGTTGGCGAACCGCGAGCCGGTGGTGCCGGTGCCCCACTGGCGCAC